>CAIZMS010000229.1 GCA_903934155.1 uncultured bacterium
AAGCGTTCCTGAACCGGCGGTAGCGAAGACGTACCGCCCCCTATACAGGAGGCGGTAAGACGTTCCGTCACCGTATTTCAAGACGCAAGGCAGCCCGGGCCTGCCCGGTGGCGGCCTCAATATCCCGACGGGCCTCCTCCAGCAAGGCCTTCGACTTTTGCTCCGCCCTTTCCTGCACCAACCGGGCCGTTTCCTGTGCCGCCACGCGGGCTTCCGCGACCAGCTTCTGCGACTCGCGCTCGGCCGCCTGAAGCATCTCGCGATTGCGAACCTCTATGGCAGCGGCTTCCGCGCGCGCCTTCTCCGCCTGCTCCAGAGCGTCCCGAGTGGACTTCTCCCGCATGTCCAGCACCTTCAGAATCGGCTTCCAGGCAACCTTATACAGCACCAGAGCCAGCAACAGAAAGGTGACCCAGGTCAGGATCATCATCGGAGCCGACACGTCCATCACATTCGGTGCCGCCCCATGGGCCGCCGCCGGAGGGACTTCAACCACTCCTTGAGTATGAGGATCCGCTTCCATGCCGGTTTACTTTCCCAAAAGACAAATCACCGCACAGAACAGAGCCGTTCCCTCAACCAATGCGGCCACAATCAACATGGTCACCTGGATTTTGGCGGCCATCTCCGGCTGCCGCGCCATCGCGCCCACTGCTGACGCACCCACCAACCCGATGCCCAGCCCGGCTCCGATCGTCACCAAACCCGCCCCAATACCCGCTACTGAACCGCTTAACATAATCCGTATCCTTTCTGTTAAAAACCCCTACTCCATCTCATATTAACCGTCCCACTATTATCTTTACATGATCTGGGTAGGGAGGCCTCTCCGAGGCCTCCGCGGACGGCTCGGAGAGCCGTCCCTACCCTGTTCATATCTAGTCAATTATGAGACCATTCATAAATTTTTAATGCGCAGGATGATACCGCTCTCCGATGAAAATCGCAGAAAGCAATGTAAAGATATAAGCCTGCAGGAACGACACAAACACTTCCAGCAAATAGATTCCCAGCGCCCCGAGAAGCGCCGGCGCCGCATAAAAACCGAACATCACAATCATGCCTAGCAAGGAATAGATCACCAGATGCCCCGCCAGCATATTGGCAAACAACCGGATGGCCAGGGCCATGGCACGGATGAACATGCTCAGGACTTCAATGGGAACAATCATAATCAACATCAGCCGGGGCACCCCGGGAGGAGCAAACCCCTTGCAAAAAGCCACAAACCCAGTCCGAAAAATGGCCCCGATGATCATAAATCCCAGGGTGACCAGGGACAAAGCCGCCGTCACGCCCAAATTCGCCGTCGCCGTGTAAAAACAGGGAATCAGACCGGCCAGATTCATGACCAGAATGAAAAAAAACAGCGTACAGAACATCGGCGCCATCCGGGTTCCATCCTTTTCGCCCAGAAACGGAATCACCATTTCGTCCCGGATGTACTTGGCAAAAGTCTCCAGGACATTCAAAAGTCCCGTCGGAACCGGCTGCGCGCGACGGGCCGTCAGCCCGAAAACAAGGGCGATCAACACGGCCACGCCAATGACCATCACGCCATTGACGGTCAAATGGAACGGAAGTTCGGTGTGAACACTCGGAAGCCAGGTCCAGCGGGAGGAATCCATCACATGGTGCATCATATAGGCCTGAACGGCCTCACTTCGCGCCTGCACCATCGTCACGGCCTCTGCCGCATTCGTTAGAATTACCTCACTCAATCCGACTCCCTGAATTGGCCTGAGACTGGAAAAGGCGTTTCACCTCCACCAGCATCAGAATAAAAAACACCGTGAACGCTGAAACAAAAAAAGAGCCACGCTCTTCTCTGTACGAAATCAGAATGTAAGCAAAGATTCCCACAAGGGTCAACATCCGGAATACATTGCCCACGATCCCCCATCCGACAAAAGCACCCTTTGAGCCCCCCATGGCACGACGATTGAACTCGCGTGCCGCGACAGAATTAATCACCGCCACACCCCACCCGCCTGCCATAGCCCCCCACGAAACTTTGGGAACGACACACCAGGCCACAAATACTCCCAGAATCCCGGCAACAATCACAGCCCCCACAAAAATCCTAAAAGCGCCACCAGAAGTCATCAACCCTCCTCACCCTTCTGATTCCTGACTTCTGACTTCTGACTTCCAGCTTCCGCCCTCCGCACCTGCTCATTCTGACTTCCAGCTTCCGCCCTCCGCACCTGCTCATTCAGCATGCGGATCACAATCCAGACCTCATAGGCGCCATAGGCCAGTCCGGCCACAATACCGGCCACCGTAAAGAGAATCGCGCCATCCCCCCGTTTCTGATCAATGAAATAGCCCAGAAATGAAAACACGGCCATTCCCACCGCAAAATTCATCCCCAGCATCAAGGCTCGCCCCATCTCATTACGCTCACCGGGCCCCGAAAAAACAACTCGCATCATAGCGCACCTGATTTTCTTTTCATGGCCACCAACGCCCCGGCAAAGGAGACCAACGCAACGACTTCGCAGGGGATTCCGAAAAGCCAGTCACCATAACGAGTATAGAGGGTGGGCTCAAAGTCATCGCCGGGAATCGACACCTGCCAGTGCGACACGACGGACTCTGGAGCCTGTCCTTTATCATTCCGGGTTGGTTCCACAATCAATCCGGTCGGCTGGATGAGACATGAAA
This sequence comes from uncultured bacterium, assembly GCA_903934155.1. Classification (GTDB taxonomy): domain Bacteria; phylum Verrucomicrobiota; class Kiritimatiellia; order CAIKKV01; family CAITUY01; genus JAABPW01. The sequence goes on from CAIZMS010000229.1 coordinate 2,668, forward strand.
TTCCTGAGTTGGCCACCCGAATGGCAGGAACCCGGTTCTCAATGCACCGGAATACACAATGACTGAGATGTTGGATCGGGCCAGCCGAACGGTCGAACCAGGCATCATTCGTCTGGTTGATCAACAACCGGGCACCCTCCTTGACAAACGCCCGTGACAATCCGGCCATAATATCCTCGAAGCAGATCATCACCGAAAAGGCCCAGGCAGGATCCCCGACCGTGAACACCGTCGCCTCCCGACCCGGCGAACAATTCCATCCCATCGGCGCCAGGGAAGCCAGCGCAGGAATGGCCTCGCTCAGGGGAATATATTCCCCGAATGGAACCAGATGCTGTTTGTTGTAGCTCCGAACCAGAAGCCCGTTTGTCTGAAACAGAAAACTACCGTTGTAGCAAAGCGTTTGCGTCCCCAGATTGATCACATCCATGGATCCCACGAGCAGGGGGACGCCCCGTCGGCTCAACTCGGAGACCAGATCCTTGGACTCCCCTTCCTCGGTGACACAATAGGGAGTTGCCGTTTCAGGCCAAATCACAAGATCCGGCCGGGAGCCCCCCTCCCGCAACGCCTGGCCGCTCAGACGCCGGAAGGTGGAATGAATCAGGTCAATCTGCTCCTGGGACCATTTTTTAACCTGGGGAATCGCGGGCTGAATCCCCGCAATCGACACCCCACCCTCCTGGGGTGTGTACTGACGGATCAAGCCCATTCCGGATCGGAAGCACAGGACGATCGCCATCAGGACGACAAAAAGCTCCAGATTTGGCCTGTATTGTTTCTCCGCCCGCGGCGGCAACTGACGCATCACGGTAAAGGCAATTCCGGTATTCGCCAACATGACCAACGCGGAAACTCCCGGCACCCCGACCCACTGGGCACATTGAATCAGCATCAGATTCCGGTACTGGGATATCCCAAGCAGATTCCACGGAAAACCGGTGAAACAGGATGATCGCAGCATCTCGCCCCCCACCCAGAGCACAGGAATCAGCACGGTCAGAAACAGGGTCTTCCAAAGTTTCTCCGTTCCGATTTTGCCTGCTATCCACACCGCCGTCATGGCAAAAACGCCAAAATACAAGGCACAGTAAACAGATAACCCTATCCACCCCAAAACGATCAGAATGGCGGGCGCAGGGGAGGTTTCAAAGAGGCGCAACATCCAGCTCATGGAGACCAGCCAGAATATCACTCCTGAAGCAAACCCCAGAAGGAACGATGGCTTCGCCCGAAACGCCTCACCGCGATCGCCCCTGACGCCATGCAGAAGCGCCAGCAACAGCGGAATCAGGGCTACCCAGGCGACCTGCCCGGACTCAAACGGAGGAAACGAAAAAGCAAGCAGGAGCCCCGAAAGGACAGCGGCTCCCCCGCGCCAATAATGGCTGACCCCGGCCTTGACTTGTTCAATGATCGCCATCAAAACTCAGTCATTTTCCCCGCAGCACTTTTTGTACTTCTTTCCGCTTCCACAGGGACAAGGATCATTTCTCCCTACTTTTTCGACCTGCCTCCGAACCGGCGTGGACGCGGCTTTCAGAGCCGCCTGCATGGCTTCATCGCCGCCTCGAACAGCGGAACGGGAAGATTCAGGGGTAGACTCTCCGCCATGCCCAAGCATCGAAACACCATCATGGATGGTCTGGGTGGGAATCTGGCGCATGAACCGCTCAAAGGCCAGTATTTGGGCCGAGGCCCGGAAAATCTTCTCACAAATCTCCTCACGGATATCGTCCATCAAGGTCGCGAACATGTCGTAGGCTTCGCGCTTGTACTCCACCAGGGGATCCCGCTGCCCATAGGCGCGCAAGCCAACCCCCTGCCGAAGCCCGTCAATGCTCCTAAGGTAATCCTGCCAATGCTGGTCGATCGACTGCAACATCACCTGGCGCTCGACATTCTGCATAAGCGCCCCGCCGTCGGCGGCGACCTTGACTTCATACGCCTCCCTGACCTTGTTGAAAATCAACTCCGTCACGGCATCCAGATCGTCCTTGCCGAAGGTCAGTTCCTCGCGCTTTACAGAGATCGGGAAGGTGGTGTGCAACCAGATTAGAAACGCCTCACAGGCATCCGCTTTTCCGCCTTTGAGCATCTCCTCGACATGGCTTGAGATCACCTCAAACATGACATCATACAGCAATTCACGAGTCTCGTTGCTGCGCACGATATCCCCGCGGAACGAATACAGGATCGTCCGCTGCTTGTTCATCACATCGTCATATTCCAGTGTACGTTTGCGGATCGAGAAATTTTGCTGCTCGACACGGCGCTGGGCGGTCTCGATGGACCGGTTCAGCAGGCGGTGCTCCAGCATCTCCCCTTCCTCCATGCCGAATCGTTCCATGAAGCCAGCAATGCGGTCCGAACCAAACAGCCGCATCAGGTCATCCTCCAGCGAGACATAAAACCGCGACATGCCTGGATCTCCCTGGCGGGCGCAGCGCCCCCGCAATTGGCGGTCAATACGCCGGGATTCATGCCTCTCGGAAGCGATGACATACAGCCCGCAGGGGTTTTCGAGCAACCGATCCTTGAGCGACTTTCCATCCTTTTTGTCAGACAAAGTCTCCTGGGAGAGAATGGTTTCCCGTGGAATCCAAACCACGCCTTCCCCCAGCTTGATGTCGGTTCCGCGTCCGGCCATATTGGTGGCAATCGTCACAGCGCCCTTCTGTCCGGCGCGGGCCACAATATCGGCCTCGCGCTCGTGGTTCTTGGCATTCAGAACATTGTGGGTGATCTTGGCACGACTCAGCATGCGGCTCACCAACTCGGAGGTCTCCACGGAAATCGTCCCCACCAGAACCGGTTGGCCCCGGGTATTGCACTCCGTGATCTCATCCACGATCGCCTTGAATTTTTCGCGCTGGGTCTTGTAAACCACGTCATTTTTATCCACGCGTCGCACCGGACGGTTGGTCGGGATTACCATCACATCCAGCTTATAAATCTGATGGAATTCGTCCGCCTCGGTTTCCGCGGTTCCGGTCATGCCG
>CAIZMS010000230.1 GCA_903934155.1 uncultured bacterium
CCCAGAGCGTATTAATGCACGGTTGGGGTGCAAAGGGCTTATATGAAGAAGGCACAAAGCCTTATCAAGATCACATCGCAAAGTTCGGGCATCCGTCCAAACTGGGGTATAAAGACCATTTGCCGTTGTTCACGGCGGACAAGTTTGATCCCGAGGGGCTGATGGCGGAGTTCAAGGAGATGGGGGCCCGGATGTTTCTGGCCATGGGCGTGCATCACGACAACTACGACATGTGGGACTCAAAATATCACCGTTGGAATTCGGTGAAAATTGGACCAAAGAAGGACATTGTCAAGCTGTGGCAGGATGCGGCCAAAAAGCAGGGCCTGCGTTTTGGCGTTAGTGAGCATTTAGCTCCGAGCTTTGACTGGTGGAACCCCAATAAGAAGTCCGACAAGACGGGGCCATTTGCGGGAGTGCCCTATGATGGGATGGATTCCGCCAACTGGGACCTGTACCATCCGCCCCATCCCGGCGACCAGGAAATGCAAGGCGGGTTCGGCGGAGAAATTAACAAATATCCAGAATGGTTTAAGGAGCACTGGTATCGGCGGACGTACGATTTGGTGACGACGTACAAACCCGACTTTGTGGATTCAGATGATTTTGGACTGCCCTTTGGCGATGCGTATGCTTCCAAGCTGGTGGCTCACTATTACAATCAGAGTGCAGCCAGTCATGGCGGCAAACCCGATGCGGTTTGGTGCGGGCGTGGCGGGAATGGCAAGAAGGGCGTTATCTCCTACAACGAGTTCGGTTTGCCCTTGCTGACATGGCGAGATCCGTGGGTATATGGAACCAGCACCACGGGCTGGTTCTGGATCGGTAATCAACCTCCGACGGCTCAGACGCTGGTCAAGTCGATGGTCGAAGTGATCTGCCGCAACGGCAACTTTATTGTCTCCTTTCCCCAGCGGGCGGATGGGACTGTACCGGAAGACCACATGGACGTCTTGCGCGAAATGGGCAAGTGGGTGCGCCTGAATGAAGAGGGCATCTTCGGGACTCGCCCCTGGCGGATGCTGGGGGAGGGACCGACGACCACTCCTTTTAATCGGTGGGATACCAAAGAGCCCTTCTTCAAAAAGGAAGATATTCGATTCACTCGCAAGGCCAGCGTCATCTACGCCTTCCTGATGAACCCTGCGGATGATAAGGTCTTGATCCGTTCCTTGGGGAAGAAGGCCCGGATGGCTGATGGGGCTCCGCAAAACGTCCGGCTTATCGGCTGTGAAGAAAAGCTGAATTGGTGCCAGGAGGAAGAGGGCTTAAAAGTCCAACTGCCCACTGCATGGGTGGGGCGCACGGTTCCCGTGCTCGAGATTCGTGGCTTCGCTGCGTGGGATGGCGACATCCGCCCGGGGATGGATGGTCAACTTGTTTTGGATGTAAACGATTCCCAATTGCACGGGCAGAAGCTGATACAAGTCTTTGGACGGTATTTTACCGAGAATTGGAGCGATCCTGCTGAATGGATCTCGTGGGACAAGGTAAATCTCCTCGAAGCCGGCGAATACGAAGTGACCATTTATGGAGGGGGTGAGCGCGCGGATGTTCCTTATCGGCTGACGATTGGGGAGAAAGAATTGACCGGGAAAGCACCCGCAGCGGGCGGCTGGGGCAAGGGAGTTGTTTTCCCGGCGGGCAAGATCACCATCGAAAAGGCCGGGGTGTATCCCGTGGCGCTGCGCGCGGGGGCCAAAGAGAACTGGGCTGGGCTCCAAGTTTTCAATGCCACGTTGAAACGGATGAAATGAAGCAAGGAGAAATAATGAGTGAGTCAAGCAAAGCGTGCGATATGCAGTCGGTTAAAATCCATTGGATGGCGCCCTTGCTTGTGAGCGCGGGGTTGTTGCTCTCTGGCGATGGTCTTTGCGCGGAGCCTGCCGGAGCGTCCGTGCGGCCGCTCGATGCGCGGGGCGAGCTGGTGGTGAGTATCTGCACCAAAGGCCAGTTCGCGCCGCCCACCGACCTCAAAGGAATGCGGGCGCTCGCAGAGGCCGCCCACCGGTACGGATTCCCGGTCACATGGATCATCAAGCCGTTTACCGTGCGCGAGGCGGCCTCGGAGTTGCGCGAATGGCACGACCGGTATGGAGACGAGGTGGCGTGGTTTTCGGAGGGTACCCCATTGAACAAAGCAGAGGCTGAACTGGAGGAGATGCGCGCGCTGGTCACCTGGCAGAAGGTGGTGTCCACGGGCCAAACAAAGTATGGTCTGGCGTGGGCCACAACATACGAACGTCTCGGAATCGAGGGGGTCTGGGGACGTTGCTATGAGCAGACCGATGCCGATCATATCTCAGATCGCGGTTCTCCCCACGGGTTCTACTACTTGCGACCCAGCAACTACAAGGCGCCCCGGCTTGAGCCGGGCGGTGTCGTGACGGTTCCCTGGCTTTCCAATGATCCCAACCTGATCTTCTGGTGCGGGTTCCAGTCCAGCTTCACCTTTGACCCGGATGACCCGATCATCATGGGTTTTCTGGGGGCTGGCCGGACCGAGTACTGGCGCGCGCTGGTGGACGAGTTCCGCATCCAGACGAACTACAATACATTTGTTCCCCTGATCGTGCAGCAGGAGTATTCCTCCCCGATGCTTCAGCAAAGCCTGAAGCCCATGGATGAGCTCTTCACCTATTTCAAGGAGAAGGGGATCAAGGTGGTTCCGCTTGCGGAGGCCGTCAGCCGTTATAAGAAGGCTGTCGGTCCCTTGACCCCGCCGACATACGGGGTTTATAAAAACCTGGGCACCCTGGACATCGTCCGGAATCCGCTGCCCGGACGGCACTTCACTCTCGAGCAGGTTTCCAAGCCGCTTGCTTCGACCGATCAAGGGGCTCCCTTTAACGGTTTTTATACGACCCGTTGGGATAAGCCCGCGGGCAAGCGGTTCTATTTCCATCCAGAGGGCAAAAAGTTCTACGAGCACGGCAAGCTCTTTGTTTACTACGACCGCAACGGATTGATCCTCTTTGACGAGGGGACGGCCAAGCCGGTCCGCATCAGCAGCTATCTGGAAATACCAGTGGGGAAGACCGGCTTTGACGTGCTCCACTTGCAATTACGGCAAGTGCCACA
>CAIZMS010000231.1 GCA_903934155.1 uncultured bacterium
ACCGCTTCCCGGGCGGTCGGCGCCACAATCGCCAGATTCCGGTTCAATCGTGTTTCCTGAACCGATATCTCCTCTTCCAGATTATGAAACCGGCCCTTCACGGGGCCCATCAGAATAATAGCCCCCAAGATCACAATTCCCACCACTCCGCCCGTCAAGGTCCAGGCATCCTTGCCACGGGGTATCAATGAAGTAAGCGTCATCATGGACGCCTCCTCTCCAGTTCGCAGGTAACTTCAAATTCAGTCCGATCTTTTCCGGATACCGTCCGGGTACTCTTGACGTTCTGAAATAAGGGAGAGGACTCCATGGCATTAACCAACCGGACCGTGTCCGCCACCGTTTCCGTGTTTCCGCGGCAAACCAGCTTGGCTCCGTCGCTGATTTCAATCGCCGTGAAGGCCGTCCCGTCGCCAATCACCCCGTACAGTTCGGCAAGCACCTTCGCCGGAATCATTTTTGTCCCCAACCGTTCAGCCACGATGGCCACCTTGCGCCGCATCCCATCGGTCTCATCCGCCGCCTTCTCCGTCGCCTTGATCATCCGCGTCAGCTCGGCCAGATAGGCTTCCTGCCGACTCGTCCGGCTGAGAATAAAAAGTGACAGCATGCCGAAAACGGCAAGGATCAGAATACCCGTCAAGGTCAACTGAAGCGCCTTGGCCACAACGCCCTTTCGCATCCGCACCGAGTCCGGGATCAGGTTAAGTTGCAACCCCTTCGCTTCGGCGGCCGCCCCCAGCACTCCGGCGAGTGAGGCACCCTTGCTTTCGGGAGGCAGCAACAGTTCATCCGTCAGTTTTTCCATCCCCACCACCCCGGCCACATCAAGCCCCAACGCCGATTTCAAGCCCGCCGCCAACGCGGGAAGCTTGGCCGCCCCACCGGATAACACGAGAAGCGACACCGCCACACCCGGCGTTTCGTTCCGGAAAGTTTCGAAGGCACGACTGATCTCCTGCGCCCATTTCTCGAGCTGACCCCCATCTGCCGTGATCTGAGCAACCCCCATCGCCATGCTCCGACTGAAGAGCGGAACCCCATTATTCAGGATGACCAGATCGCCCGATGCCGAATCGCAGTCCAGAAAAGCCACCGCGCCTGAACCGGGCTTTGGCAACGTCAGCTCACCCGACTGAAGCGCCGCCAACCAGCCGTCCGTGGTTACGGTCACCAGCCCGACCGACAATCCGGACTCTTCCAGAAACCGGTATTTCTGGCGTACCACACCGGTCTGGACAATCACCAGCATGACCCGCGTATACCCCTCTTTGTCGGAACGGAACAATCTGTAATCAAAAACAATCTCATCGCGGGAATAGGGCGTTTGCCGCGCAATCTGGAGATCAACCATATCGGCGATTTCCTGTTGATCGCCGGAAGGCAGATCAAACAGGCGGACATTCACCATCTGCCGGGGCAAACAGACAATCACGGGATCCCCCTGCAGATCCTGAAGCCCCAATGCTTTCAGGAAACCGGGACCAGCCAGCGGTTCGACCTCCTCGGTCCGTCTCAAAATCACCCGATCCACCTTCACCCCGTCACGGCCCCGGGTCACTTTCACCAGCTTGAACCACTCGGTGCCCGGCTCAAT
>CAIZMS010000232.1 GCA_903934155.1 uncultured bacterium
ACGAAGATGCGGAATTCCCGCTGCCGGGTCGCCGTGTTGGACGAAAATGAGGTCGATGCGGGGTTGTTGTCGGTGGTTATGTTTCCCGCCCGGATGGAACTGAAGTTGTTTGAGCACCTAGTGAGTCTTGGCCATCGGCGGATTGACTGTGTGAATACGCAGTCCGAGGATGAGGTCATCAAGGATCGTATCGCGCAGTGGCAGGAATTTCTGAGGAAGAACAAATTAAGCGGGCAGTTGCGCTCGTTGTCAATCCACCGGAGTATGGAGGCGGGCTATACGCTCATCCGCGATGTCCTGCGCGAGGGGCGGCCACTGGGGACGGCCCTATTCTGCACCACCGGCCCGGCCGCGATCGGAGTCATGCGTGCCCTTCATGAGGCCAAGCTGGAAATCGGTCGCGATGTGTCGGTGTGTACGGTGAATGACGAGGGGATGGCTCCGTATCTGTTGAAAACCCTGACCTCTCTGGAATCCCCGTCCCGTGCCCGGTATTTGCGTCCGGTTGTGGAGTGGATGCTGTCTGGAAAGAAGTGGGAGGGATCCCTGCTGATTCAGCCAAAAGAGCTGTCGATTTATCTGGGAGAAAGCACTGGCTCTGCGCCTAAGCGTGACAAGATTGTTCTCGTTCAGTAACGTCACGTGATGAAAGTCCTTGCGTTATCCGGCGTTGCGATATTGATTAAGGCTCACTCCGACACCTACTTCCGCCAAAGGGAGGGGCTGATCCCTGTTTTCTGCTTGAACAGGCGGGAGAAATAATAGGGATCGGTGAATCCCACTTTGCGGGCCACTTCGCTGAGCTTCATTCCCGGTTCTTCCATCAGTTGCTTGGCTAGATTGATTCTCAGGTTCAGCAGGAACTGTTGGGGCGGGATGCCGGTGGATTGCTTGAAGACCCGCCTGAAATGGGGATAACTGACCCCCAGCTCATGGGCCAGAACCTGCATGTCGACGGGCTTTTCCCCCGCATGGGCCAGCTTCTGTTTGGCCTGTCGCACAAAGGACGATTCCCGGTCGCCCTGTTCCCGTTGTAACTGGAGCTGACTCTGGATGAGTGCGGCCATTTGTAGAAGTAGCCCGGCATGAATGATGTCTGAAAAGGGAGGCGATTCAGCCGCCACATCGAGCATCTGCGTGAAGAGATGATGCAGGGTGTTATCCTCCCCGTAATGGATCAAGGGCGCCCGGCGGGGGAGCACCACCTGGGAGACCAGTTTCTCGGCCTGCCTGCCATTGAACATGATCCAGTATTCCTTCCAGCCCGTCTCGGGAGAAGGTGAGTAATTGTGCCACATTCCCGGATGGATAAGCAGGACATCCCCAGTCTTGACCGGAAGCCGACGCGAGCCCCGGACCTGGAATGTTCCAGAACCCTGGGTCAGGTAGACAAAGCTGTAGTCTGTCAGGATCCGTCCCTTTTCCCATTGATAGGGCGCACCGTCCTCATAAACCTGATAAGGGACATGGGGGGGCGTGATCCGGGTGCCTACCCCGCAGAGATGCAACCCCCATTTCGGAGCCTTTGGCGCCAGATAGTCGTATCGCTTATTGATGATCAATTTATCCATTCAAATGATCATTTCCTCTATTTGATAAAAGAAGTATATGTGCGATTAATGGTTCCAGCAAGACTTGAAAGCGGAATGACCCGCGCGCAATCTTAATGATCAGAATGTGAATCAACCTTAAAAGGCACTATGAAATACATCGCCGATAACCTAACCATCTGGTTCATCACCGGGAGCCAGCATCTCTATGGACCCAAGACACTCGCCCAAGTGGCGGAAAATTCGGGACGGATTGTGGACGGTCTCAACGCCTCAGGACGGCTTCCCCTTAAGACGGTGTTCATGCCGGTGGTCAAGACCCCCGATGAAATCCGCAATACGCTGGCGGCGGCCAACAATGACCCAAACTGTGGCGGTGTCATCCTCTGGATGCACACGTTTTCCCCCTCCAAGATGTGGATTGCCGGGCTCACCGGATTCCGCAAACCGATGCTGCACCTGCACACGCAGTTTAACCGGGATCTGCCGTGGTCAACCATCGATATGGATTTCATGAATTTGAACCAGTCGGCTCATGGCGACCGCGAGCACGGCTTCATCCATTCCCGTTTGCGCCTGGAGCGCAAGGTTGTGGTGGGGCATTGGCAGGATAGGGAAGTCCAGGATCGCATCGCGGCCTGGGAGCGCGCGGTGCGGGGTTGGACCGATCTGCAGGGCGCCAAGTTTGTGCGGTTCGGGGATAATATGCGGCAGGTCGCCGTTACCGAGGGCGACAAGGTCGCTGCCGAAATCCGCCTGGGCTATTCCGTCAATACC
>CAIZMS010000233.1 GCA_903934155.1 uncultured bacterium
CGATGGGCCCGGCGTTGTCAATGGGCTCTCCGAGCAGGTTCATCACCCGTCCGAGGGTACTGGGCCCCACCGGCACCGTAATGCCTTCCCCGCAGTTGTGAACGTCCATCCCGCGCACCAAGCCATCCGTGGAATCCATGGCAATGGTCCGGGCCAGATTGTTTCCCAGATGCTGGGAGACTTCCAGCGTCAGATTCCAAGGCTTGTCACTGATGAAGGGATTCGTCACTTGAAGTGCGGTCAAGATGGGCGGCAACTGGTTCTCCGGAAACTCAACATCCACCACCGGGCCAAGCACCTGGACAACTTTACCCTTAATCTCTGTATTGTCATGGCTCATAGCATATTCCTCTCGCATCTCACATTTTCATTTCAGCGCCTCGGCGCCGGCAACGATTTCCGTCAATTCCGTTGTAATCGCGGCCTGCCGCGCACGATTACGCTGAAGGGTAATCTGGCGGATCAGGTTGTCAGCGTTCGAACTCGCCTGCTCCATGGCCTTCATACGGGCGCTGTGCTCGCCCACCGAACTGCTCAGCAACGAAGTATACACCTTCAGGCTCACAATCCGCGGCAACAAGGCGTTCAACAATTCCTGTGGATTGGGTTCAAGAATCCAACCCGCAACCGGTTTCTCCCCGCGCCCTGCGTTCAGGGTCGTCAGGTCCAACGGAACAATCCGTTCAATCAGGGGTTTCTGTGACATTGCGCCCTGCACCGCATTATAGGCCAGATAGACCTCATCCACACGGCCGCCGACAAACGCCGCCTGCAAGGCGCGCCCGATCCGGTGGGCATTCTGGAAGTCCGGGCGTCCCATGACATCCTCATAAAACCGCTCAACGGTCGCCCTGTTTTTAAAAAAAGAATAGCCGCGTCGTCCGCAAAAACTCATCAGAACCGACCTGCCCTGGGATTCCTGATCCCGACTCCAGACCGAGAGCGCCTTGATCAGGTTATTGTTGAACCCGCCGCACAATCCCCGATCCGATGTGATCAGCAAAACCATCACATTCTTCACCACCTTGCGCGGCGTCACCAACACATGCTCGCCCGGCGACACCGCCGCCCCCATCCGGCCCAGAATTCCTGACATCCTTTGGGCGACAAGCTCCACCCTCTTTTCCGCATCCTGGGCGCGCCGCAATTTATTCACCGAGACCAGTTTCATGGTCTTGGTCAACTTGCGTGTACTCCGGAGCCGGGTCAGCTTGACATTAAATTCTTTAAGCGTTGGCATGCGGGGAGATATCCGATCAGGCTGACTTCACCGACAAGCGTTTAAGCACGGCTTCCAACGCCGCCTTGACTTCCGGCGTCATGGCCTTTTCCTTGGCAAATAGCTTCAGATACTCGCACGGTTCGCGGTCGAGGGCCTCAAACAGCTCCGACTCGAACATCCTGACCTTGGCCACAGGGATCGAGTCCAGAAAGCCCTGTGTTCCGGCGTAGATGATGGCCACCTGCTTGGCCACCGGGATGGTCGCGTGTACCCCCTGCTTCATTAATTCCATCAGGCGGCGGCCCCGATCCAATTGCTTTCGGGTAGCGGCATCCAAATCGGATGCAAATTGCGAAAATCCAGCCAGTTCACGATACTGCGCCAGTTCCAGACGCAGGGAGCCTGCCGTCTGTTTCATGGCCTTCAACTGGGCGTCGCCGCCCACTCGGGAGACGGAAATACCGGGATTCACGGCGGGGCGCTGGCCGGAATTGAACGCATCGGTTTCCAGGAATATCTGACCGTCCGTGATGGAAATCACATTGGTCGGGATATACGCGGAAACATCACTGCCCTGGGTTTCAACAATCGGCAGGGCCGTCAGGCTTCCCCCACCCATTTCCGGACTGAACTTTGCGGCCCGCTCCAGCAACCGGCTGTGAAGATAGAAAACATCACCGGGAAAGGCTTCGCGCCCGGGTGGACGCCGAAGGAGCAGGGAGACCTGGCGATACGCCTGGGCCTGCTTGGTCAAATCATCAAATACAATCAAGGCATGACGACCGCTATCCCGGAAATATTCCGCCATGGTACATCCCGTGTACGGCGCCAGATACTGCATGGGAGCGGGATCCGAGGCCGTTGCCGCAATGATGGTGGTGTATTCCATGGCTCCGTATTTCTTCAGCTTTTCGCATACCTGAACCACCGTCGAACGCTTCTGTCCAATGGCCACATAGAAACACATGACGTTCTCGCCGCGCTGATTGATAATGGTATCAATCGCCAGGGATGTCTTTCCGGTTTTCCGGTCGCCAATAATCAATTCACGCTGTCCTCGCCCAATCGGCGTCAGCGCGTCAATCACCTTGATTCCAGTTTGAAGCGGTTCCCGGACATCCGCCCGCTCGATAATGCCCGGCGCCTTGACTTCAATTTTCCGCATTTCCATGCCTTGAATGGCGGGGCCACCGTCAATGGGCCGTCCCAGCGCATCCACCACGCGTCCCGCCAGGGCTTCTCCGACGGGCACGGAAGCGATCCGACCGGTCCGGCGGGCACTGTCCCCCTCCTTGATCTCACGGTCTTCCCCGAACACCGCCACGCCGATATTATCCTCTTCCAGATTCAGCGCCAGCCCGGTGAGACCGCCATGGAACTCCACGAGTTCGCCGGCCATCACGCCCGCCAGGCCATGCACATGGGCAATGCCATCCCCGACACTCAGCACCGTGCCCACTTCGGAGACATCCACTTTCTGGTCAAACTCGGATAGTTGTTTCCGCAGAATTGACGCAATTTCCTCGGGTCTTAAATCAGCCATACGCCCACCTTGCCGTTATCCGGCCATCATCGTTTGCCTGACCAGGCGAAGCCGCGCGGCCAGACTATAGTCATACACCGTATCACCAACCTGCAACCGGCATCCGCCGAGAAGGTCGGGATTTTCTGTCATTTCCAATAAAACCTGTTTACCCATCCGGCGCCCCACCTGAACGGCCATATGATCGACCGTATCAGGAGACAAGGCAAAAGCGGAATCCAGACGACCCCGTACAATCCCCTTCCGAATCTCCTCCTGATCCTGGAATTCGGCGCACATTTCCGCCAGAAGTCCAAACCGGCGCTTGGACTCGATGAAACGCAAAAACCGCCAGGTCAGCGGATGAACCCAATCCCGGAACAATGCCTGAACCGCCCTGCTTCGGAACTGACTCGGGATCAGATAATTCCGAACGAACTCCCGCAACTCACCCGATTCCGTCAGCAGTGCCCGCACCTTGGCCACATCGGCGGAAACCGCCTCAAGCGCTTGGGCGCCTTTGGCGAGATCATGCAAGGCGGCCGCATAACGATGGGCTGCGCGGGATCGGAGCTTCATACGCGATCCAGCTCCTTCGTCATATCCCCGACCAGCGTCCGGTTCCGCTCCGTGTTCATGTTCTCAGCCAGGATTTTACCAGCGAGCGCAATGACCAATTCCGTGGTTTCAAGACGCAAGGCAGCC
>CAIZMS010000234.1 GCA_903934155.1 uncultured bacterium
CTCAAATCCTGGCCAGAGCAAAAGAGGCGGAAGTCGGGTTCACCGATTCGGCCATGGTGTTCCGGATCGGGGCGGAATGGCTCGCCATCGGGGCTCGGATTTGTGTGGAAATTGTGTCCATGCGCCCGGTTCGGCGCGTGCCGCATCGATCCAGCCGGATGCTGATGGGATTGGCGAGTGTGAGGGGAGAACTCCTGTTGTGCTTTTCACTGGCCCATTTGCTCGGGTTGGAGTCCTTGACAGGGCATGAATCCCCGATGCTGCCCCGCTTGGTTGTGGCCCGAAAGGACCGGTTTGGCATGGCCTTTCCCGTTGACGAAGTGATGGGTCTGCACCGGTATCATCGGGACTCCGTCTGTGCCACCCCGGCGACCGTGGCTCATGCCGTTCCGCAGTTTGCGCGCGGCATGCTTACGGTCGATGGCCGTAAGATAGGCTTGCTTGACGACGAATTGGTATTTCACGCACTGGCAAAAGTACTGGCATGAAGGAAATGACTTAGCATGACGACTTCCCGTGAACAGGATCTGAGTGCGTTTTCAATGCTGGATCTTTTCCGGCAGGAGGCGGAGTCCCAGACGGCGGCCCTGAACGAGAGCTTGGTGGCGTTGGAGCAGGATCCAGGCAATCAGGAGCGGCTTGCGGTCATGATGCGCGCCGCCCACTCGCTGAAGGGGGCCGCACGCATTGTCAACCTGGATCCCGCCGTGAAAGTGGCCCATGCCCTGGAAGATTGTTTTGTTGCGGCACAGAAGGGGGAGATCGTCATTCAGCCGGAAGTGGTGGATGACCTGTTGCGTGGCGTGGATATGCTGATGCAGATTGCCCGCGTGCCGGAGGTGGAGATGGCGGGTTGGCAGGTCGGGCATCAGGCGGAGATGGATGAGCTGGTGAGCCGGATGGCGGCGATTCGCGCCGGCAGGACAGTTCCCTCCGTGAACGCCGGTAAACCGGCTGAAGTCCAAAAAACGGTTTCGGAATCCGCGCCAGCATCGGTAGGTCGACCGGGTGAAACTCCGGCGCCGATTGCCGAGGCCGGAGGCAAGGATCGGGCCGTGCGGGTCTCGTCCGACAATCTGAATCGCATGCTCGGAATGATGGGTGAAACCATGGTGCAGATGCGCTGGTTTGAGCCGTTTTCCGCCGGCTTGCAGGCGCTCCGCAAAAGACAGAACGAAATTGCCCGGGGACTGGAGCACGCCCACACGGCCGAGCAGATTGCCGACTTGCGCCATCAACTGGATGACTGCCGCCAGACCACGGCCAAGCGTATTGAGGAATTTGAGTTTTTTGCGCAGCAGTCCTCGGATCTGGCGGAGCGGCTTTACCGGGAGGGACTGATCAGCCGGATGCGGCCGTTTGCGGATGGGGTGCAAGGGTTTCCTCGAATGGTCAGGGATCTGGCGCGCCAGTTGAACAAGCGGGTCAAATTCGAAATCTCCGGCCAGACCACGGGTGTGGATCGTGAGATTTTGGAAAAACTGGAAGCGCCGTTGACCCATCTTCTGCGCAATGCCCTTGACCATGGGATGGAAACTCCGGAGGAACGACAGGCGGCCGGAAAAAATCCGGAAGGCGTGTTGACGCTGGAGGCGCGTCATCAGGCCGGGCAACTGTATGTCATTGTCTCGGATGACGGGCGGGGCGTGGATCTGGATCGCATCCGCAGGAAAGTGGTGGCCCGCGGGCTTAGCAGTGAGGAAATGGCAGGGCGCCTGACCGACTCTGAATTGCTTGATTTTCTTTTCCTTCCCGGATTTTCGACGAGCGAATCCGTCACCGAGATTTCCGGGCGCGGGGTGGGGCTGGATATCGTGCGAAACCTGGCCCAGGATGTTGGCGGTCTCGTACGGGTGGAGAGCCGATCCGGTGTGGGCACACAGTTCCATCTGCAGCTTCCGATTACGCTCTCCGTCTTGCGGACGCTGTTGGTGGAGATTGCGGGAGATCCGTATGCCATTCCCTTGACCAGGATTGATC
>CAIZMS010000235.1 GCA_903934155.1 uncultured bacterium
CGTGAGTTGGCGGAGATCAAGCGGAAGACCGAAGTGCCGGTGGGGGGCAAGAATACCCTGGCGGGAGCTGACGGACCGAGTGCGGGCGTTTTGATAACGGCGGCCGGGCGATTGCTGGCGGCGAATCGGGTCGGGGATGCCGAAAAACTTTATCTCACGGCCTTGAAACAGGAGCCGGATAATCCTCTCGTGTGCTATAACATGGGTGTTTTGTACGGGGATTATCTGAAGAACTCGGGGAAAGCCATCAAGTATTATCGCCGCTATCTTGACCTTTCGCCCCTGGCTCCCGATGCCGCGATTGTCCGGGGCTGGATTGTGGACCTCGAAGCCCGGCTGCGGTGGTAGTGGATAAAATTTATTTCCATGAAGCGGGAAATCAAGCTGATCCTCCTGGTGTTTTGCCTCGTGGTGGGGCCTGCGGTGTTGCTTTCCCTGTTTGCGGGGCGCGTTCTCACTAACTGGCAGATTGTCATCCAGAAACGGCTTGAGGCCGATGCCGTCCGCGTTCTGAATCAGGCGGTGATGGCCTGGGAGGCGGAAATAAATACGCTTTCTTTGCGATCTTCGCAGGCTTCTGTTCAAGACTCTTATATTCTGGGATTATTCATCTTCACTCCCGGCGTGGGTCTCACCACTCCTCCGGTCGAATCGACTGAATCGTCATTTACTCCATCCTCCGTTGTTTTCGAGTCAGGGTTCAGGAAAGAGGGGGATTTAGCGCGGGATCCTGACGAGGGTTTTTATTACGACCTCATTGCCCTCAAAGCACGGGGTGATGTCGAGGAAGCCCGGCGTCGTGTCCTGGCCCGTTATGATGACTTGGTTCCCCTTCAGCGCGACCTGATGGTGGAGTGGATTGAGAGGGCAGAATCCAGAATCCAGAATCCAGAATCGAGAATCCAGTGGCGTGAACGGATGCGGGGACGGGGGCTGACGGCGGCGGATCGGACGAAATTGGCCGGGGAGATTGGCGGGCTGGTTCCCTCCTTGCCGGAAAGCGGCTGGATCAAGGCCCGGATCGGCGGGAAAGAGGCGCTGGTGGGGAGAGGGGTTAAGGGAGAAGTCATGGGGCTTCAGTTTGATGAGGTGAAATTGAGGGAGCACTTGAATGAGCTGTTCGCCAGAGTGGCGACCAATAGCGGAATTGCGGTGAGGATCCAGGATTCAGAATCATCCTCCCTTCATCCTTCATCCTTCACGCTTCATACTTTAACGCTTCCCTCGCCACTGGAGTCGATTGCCCTGTCGGCTACGCCCGCGGATCCGAGGGCATTTGTCGCCAACGCCAGGCTTCAGGCGCGGTTGTATGGGTTGGGCGGGGGCTTGCTGCTGATCAGTGTTGTGGCGGGAGCCTGGTTGATCTGGCGGCAGGCGGCGGGTGAAATCCGGGATGCCCGGGAGCGGACTGATTTTGCGGCCACCGTATCGCATGATTTGCGTACGCCCCTGTCTTCCATGAGGATGCTGGCGGAAAGCCTGTACATGGGGAGCATCGTTGATGATGCCAAAAAGAAAACCTTTCTGGGGGCGATCGTGAAGGAAAGCGATCGGCTGAGCCGCCTGACCGATCGGGCGCTCTATTTCATCCGTTATGGACAGGGTGCTCTCCGGTATCAGTTTACCGAAGGCGACCTCGGCTCCCTGGTGAAGGATGTGGTCGAAACCTTTGCGGTGGGAATCGGGGGTAGCGTGGAAGAAAATACTTTACCACGGAGACGCGGAGACACAGAGGGAGAGGAAGAGAAAGGGGTTGCGGCATTTTTGGCTCGGGTACTCCC
>CAIZMS010000236.1 GCA_903934155.1 uncultured bacterium
ACCACACTCATGTCACTGACTTACACCATAAGCGAATCGGGCAATCACCTCACCGTTGTCGGAACGGGCAAGGTGACGTCCGAGCATTGCATCTAACTTCTCAAAGTAATTCTTCAGGATCCGCTTTGCCGGCCGGAGCAGACGGCATTGCTTGACATGCGTAAAGCCACATTCCCGGGTCTTGAATCCGCGGGAATCATTGCGCTCGCCAAACTCATTGAGGAGTTTTCGGATGTATTCAAGACGCATGTCGCCATCGTTGCCCAATCAACCGCCCTGCTGTCCGCAGAACTCCTGTCGACCCATGTTCGCAATGCCAAGAACATCAGCATCCGCGTTTTCGTGGATTATGATGCCGCCATGGACTACTGCCGGGAAGATTGGTGAACGCCGCAAGCCATCACCTGAGCGCCTCACCGCGCGGTGTATATCAGGTAAAGCCCGCCCATCAGAACCAACACGCCGCACCCCTTTTTAAGGATCACCGCCCCCAATCCAGGGGCTGGCCTCCCTCGGAGTGGCTCATCGGATGATACCGTTGCTGCTGGTGCGCGGCCACCAGCCCGCAGGCCAGAACGGCCACTCCTGCGCCAACATAGGCATGCAGGACATCCCGGGGCGAAACACCATCAATCCACATCATGGTGGTCGTCGTATCGCCCAGCACGCTGCCGGCCCCCCCCGCATTACTGGCCGCCACAATGGCCGCGAGATAGCCGACATGAACATGCCCCCTGAACACAATCATGGTCAGAGTTCCCCCGATGAGGGCGGCCGCAATATTATCGAGGAAGGACGACAGCACGAAAACCATGCCGAGTAATACCAACCCTCCCAGCCATCCCGCCGGAAGCCACCGGGGTAACGCCGAGGGCACATGCGATTCCGCGAAATGATGGGCCAGCAGCGCAAACCCCATGAGGAGCCCAAACAGATTGAGCAACAACGGCCACTCACCCTGAAGATGATGTAGCGGATTAAAAGGCGCGGTCAACCACCGGGTGGCCGTGATGACCACCGCCCCCACCACAGCCACTTCAAAGGTTCGGCGATGAAATACCGCCACACCGGTCAACACCAGCGCGAACAGAAAAAACTCAAGGGGAATGCCTGTGGCCACGATATTCATTGGCGCCCAATTTGCCAAGTCGACAGGCACCCGTCAATCGTGGAAATCCAGTCACAATAAAATGATGCATTGTTCCGTTCTGATATGTCATAGTATTCCGTATTCCCATGAGACACGCGATCCGTTCATATCATTCAATTCAGGTCGTTTTGGCCTTTACCCTTTTATCGGTTACCGGGTGCGCTACCGTGCGACAGGCCCGGACAATTCAAAAGGGTGAACAATCCCCTCCCGGGGAACGGCTGCTAAAGGCCGACGAAGTCGGCTTATCCTCGAACACGATGCTGACGCTCGACCGGGCGATTGAAATTGCCCTCGCTTATCACCCGTCGGTGGTCGAGGCCCAACAGTCACTGGCCGCCGCCACCGCGCAGGTCTATCAGGCCCGCGCCGCCTATTGGCCCCAGCTCAGCGCCGGGGCGGGCGAAACCCGATCCACCTCCAATTCCCAAGGCACACCGGAAAGTTCCCACGCCCGTAATTCGTTCAACGGCTCCATCGGCCTGGATCTGCTGGTCTACGATTTCGGAAAAACCCCGGCCATTGTCCGACAGGCCTATGCCCGCCAGATTGCCGCCTCTGAAAATCTCCGCGCCGCCCGCAGCGATCTG
>CAIZMS010000237.1 GCA_903934155.1 uncultured bacterium
ACGCGTAACCAGGTGATCAGCTTCGTCATTTCCGTGGTCGTCTGCCTGTTCCTGCTTCTGGCCGGGTGGCCCCCGGTCACGGATCTTTTGATCCGGGTGACCCAGGATCACACCTCCCTGAACTGGCTGGTCACCGGCGTGGCCTCCCTCAGCTTCATGCCGCATTACGAATCCATCCAGCGCGGCGTCATCGCCCTTCGGGATCTGGCGTATTATGCCAGCGTCATCATCTTTATGTTATTCGCCACACATCTTGTCTTGGAAAACCGTAAAGCCGCGTAATCCCTTCTTTTACAACAAACAATCCGGAGAAACTTACTATGGAAACCAAAATATCCCGATTCTGGAAACTCAGCGGGGGCGCCCTGGGCCTGATCATGGTTCTGGCCATCCTGGTCGCCGCCAATATCATCCTTAGCCAGTTCAGGCTTCGGCAGGACTTGACGGCTGAAAAATTATTCACGTTATCGGACGGGACCCGGGCCGTCCTGCAAAAAATGGATCGGACGGTAACGCTGATGTTCTTCTTTACCGGAAGTGCACCGGAAGTTCCCGCCCCCCTGAAAACCTTTGCCCAGCAGGTGGAGGATCTCCTGAAGGAATATGAACTCGCCAGCGGGGGCAAAATCCATATTGAAAAATATGATCCGAAACCCGATTCCGACGCCGAGGATCTCGCCCAACGATACGGACTTGAGGGCCAAATGATCCCGCCCGCCGGCCCGAGCCTGTTCCTGGGCCTCGTCGCCCGCTCCGGAGAACAGCAGGACATCATTCCACTCATTGATCCACGTACCGGGGATCTCCTGGAATACAATATCACCCGGATGATTCACCGCGTCACCACCGTCAAAAAGCCGGTCGTGGGCATCCTGAGCCCGCTTCCCGTACTGGGGGCGCAACCGTCCCCCTACATGCCGCCGGGTCGCCAGCCGAAATCCCAGCCTTGGGCGGCCTTCCGGGACCTTGGCCGGGATTATGAAGTCCGGTCCATCGCCCCTTCGCCCGAAACGCTGGATCCGGATCTGGACACCCTGGTCGTGGTTCACCCCAAGTCTCTCTCTGAGAAAACACTCTACGCCATCGACCAATTCGTGATCCATGGCGGACGCCTTCTGGCCTTCATGGATCCCTTCTGCGTCGCCGACCAGCCGGCCTCATCCCCGATGGATCCTTACGGCGGAATGGGCGCCCAGCGTTCCTCGACCCTCGGCAAACTGCTTGACGCCTGGGGCGTCACGTTCGAGGCCGGAAAAATCGTGGCCGATATCGACGCCACCACACCGCTGAGAAGCCAGAACAACACCATCGAGCAAAGCCCCCTTTATTTGAGCCTGACCAAAAAGAACCTGACCGCCAACGATGCACTCACCGCGCCCGTCAATTCGCTTATGATGGTCATGGCCGGTGCCTTTTCCGGCACTCCAACCGGGGGACTGCGGATGACTCCCCTGGTCACCACCTCGGCAAGAAGCACCCTGACCGACGCCATGATGATGCAGTTCGATCCCAATGCCTTCCGCCGGGAGCTCAAAAACAATCCAAAACCCTGCTCACTGGCCGTCCGCCTCCAGGGTAAGTTCAAGACCGCCTTCCCGGACGGCGCCCCCTCCAATGAACCCGCCAATACCAATAGTGTTAAGACCGTTGATGCCGCGTTCCTGAAGGAAAGCCTGCAGGATGGCAACGTGATCCTGGTGGCAGATGTCGACATGCTCTACAACGACTTCTGCGTTCAGGAACTCAACCTGTTCGGCTATCGCGGATTCCAGCCGTTCAATGACAACATCAACCTGTTCGCCAATATGGTGGAGCAAATGGCTGGCAGTGCCGACCTCATCGGAATCCGGTGCAGGGGCACCCTGAACCGCCCCTTCACCCGTGTCCTGGCCATCCAGGCCGAGGCCCAGTCACGCTGGATGGAACAGGAACAAATGCTGGAGGAAAAACTCCAGGCCTCCCAGCGCCGGATCGATGAGCTCCAGCGGCAGAAAGATGAAAAACAACGGTTCATCATGAGCCCGGAACAGGCCCGTGAACTGGAACACATCCGGGCCGAGGTCCTGAACACCAAACAGGAGCTCAAACAGGTTCGCCGTAATCTCCGGGAGGATATCGAAGCCCTGGGCATGAAGGTCAAAGCCGTCAACATTCTGTTCGTCCCCGCCCTCGTGATTCTGGCGGGAATTTTGTTTGCCGCTTTCAGAAGGATGAAAAAATAAACCGTTTCTATTCGAATCAATGAAAAGGATGACCTACAGTAGGAGAACACATGAACGCTAAACACCTCATTACCCTGGCCGGACTCGCCGCCGTTATGGCCGGACTTGCGACCTGGAGCTCCAGGAAAGAAATCCAAAAAACCGAAGCGGCGTCATTGGGCAGCAAAGCCTTTCCATCGCTTCAAACGCAAGTCAATGAAATCACCTCGATCCGAATCCAGTCTCCGGCGGAAACCGCTACGGTAACCCGGGTCGGGGGCATCTGGCGGGTGCCTGGAAAATGGAATTACCCCGCCGATTTCGGAAAAATCCGGGATCTCTTACGGAAACTGGCGGACACCAAAATCCTTCAGGCCGTCCGGACAACTCCCGCAGAACGCGGTGAACTCCAACTGCTGACCTCGGCTGATACCGGCGCCACAAACCGGGAACAGTGCGCCACCCGCATTCAATTGCTGGACAGCCAGGGATCCGCGATCTCCTCGCTTTACCTCGGGAAAACCCGTTCCCGCCCAGGCCCGGAATCCGGAATGGGAGGATTCCCGGATAGCCAGTTCGTCATGACCGAAAAAGGTCAAGCCTCCCTCATTGGCGATACTTTTCCAGAAGTGACAACTCGTGATAAAGACTGGCTCGACACTGATTTCCTGGCACTCACCGACATCATCGACATCCATGTCGCCGGAAAACCCACCGGCGAAATTCACGCCACCCGGGCCACTCCAGCGGATGATCTCAAGGTGCAGGGCACCCTCCCCGAGAACAAGGAGGTGGATGCCACAAAACTAAGCTCATTGGGATCCGCCTTGAGCTTCCTGAAGTTTGATGACTTGGTGGACCCAAAATTGCCTCCTGAAAAAACGGGACTGGATAAGCCTGTCATCTACAAGGCGACATCAAAGAAAGGCGAAAAGATCACCCTCCGTATTGGCAAATCCCCCGCTGGCGACACGAAGCGGTATGCTTCCGTCTCGGTGGCCTTCGAGGCGCCTTCCCTCCCAGCCCCATCCGGCTCGGACACCAATCAGGCGGCACTGGCCCAAGCCCGGGAAAAGGAGAACACCCAAACGGCCGCCTCTACCAAACTCCTGAACGACAAATTCAGTCCCTGGATCTATTTGCTGAGCCCGGAAACCGCAGAGACCATAACCCAGGGATTTCATGATATACTGAAGGACAAACCCAAACCGCAGGATCAGAAAGAAAACGTCAAGTAATCCGGAGCACACCATGACAACCGACATCACCCGAACCACCAACATCATCAACGAACAGAAGGCGCTGATTGACGGCGTACGACAGGAAGTCAACAAAGTCCTGGTCGGCCAGGAACGCCTGTTGGATCGCATGCTCATCGCCCTCATCTCCAACGGCCATATCCTGCTGGAAGGCGTACCGGGCCTTGCCAAAACCACCGCCGTCAAGACGATGGCCCAAGCCCTGGGACTCAAGTTCCAGCGCATTAGTTTTACCCCAGACCTGCTTCCGGCGGATGTGATCGGAACCATGATCTACAACCCGCGCGAGGGGACCTTCACCCCGCGCCTGGGCCCCATCTTCACCAATCTCCTGCTGGCCGACGAAATCAACCGGGCTCCTGCCAAGGTGCAGTCCGCCCTCCTGGAAGCGATGCAGGAACACCAGGTCACCATCGGCAACCAGACGTATCCCCTCCCTGAGCCGTTCATGGTCATGGCCACCCAGAATCCCCTGGAGCAGGAAGGAACTTACCCCCTCCCCGAAGCGCAGATCGACCGGTTCATGCTCAAATGCCGCGTGGATTACCCGTCAAAGGATGACGAACGCCGCATCATGAACCGATTCAGCCGGAAAACGGACATCAAGGTTACCCCCGTCATGTCCGCCGAACAAATTCTGGCCATCCGGGATATTCTGGATCAGGTGTACTGCGACGAAAAGGTGGCCGACTACATCCTCGATATCGTTTTCGCCACCCGCAAGCCGGCGGATTACAAGCTCGACCTGACCCCTTTCATCCAATACGGCGGTTCTCCACGCGCCAGCCTGTTCCTGAACATCGCCTCCCGGGCCAACGCCCTGCTTCATGGCCGGGCTTACGCCACCCCCCAGGATATCAAGGAAATCGCCTACGATGTTCTCCGCCACCGCCTCATCCTCACCTATGAAGCCGAGGCCGAGAATATGAAGAGCGAGGATATTATCGCGAAAATTTTGAATGAGATCCCGGTACCATAGCAATGGCTCTCAACGTCAAAGAACTGATGAAGCAGGTGGGCCAGATCCGCCTGGTCACCAACCGGCTCGTGGATGAGCATCTCTCTGGCGAATACCATTCCGTGTTCAAGGGGCACGGGATCGAATTCGACGAAGTCCGCGAGTACACCCCGGGCGATGATATCCGATCCATTGACTGGAACGTTACCGCCCGCATGGGCACCGCGTTTGTCAAACGGTTCTGCGAGGAACGGGAGCTCACCATTCTTTTCCTGGTGGACGTTTCCGGTTCGCAAGCCTTCGGTTCCGGGAAGCGCGCCAAATCTGAACTGGCGGCGGAAATCACCTGCGTCCTGGCGTTGTCCGCCATCAAGAACCAGGACAAGATCGGATTGATCCTCTTCAGCGACCGCATCGAGAAATCCATCCCGCCCCGCAAGGGCCGAACCGCCGCCATGCGGCTCGTGCGTGAAGTTCTTGCCACCGAGGAAACCCGGCGCGGCACCGATCTCGCCGGAGCCCTTCGCTTTCTCAACCAGGTCCAGAAACGCCGGGCTGTGGTGTTCATCATCTCGGATTTCATGGATACCGGGTTTGAACGGGAACTGCGCGTCACCGCGCGCCGCCATGATGTCATCTGCTGCAGCCTGTCCGACCCGCGCGAAACGGAATTGCCGGATGTCGGACTCCTGGAGATTCAAGACCCCGAAACCGGTGAACTGGAACTGCTCGACACCTCCTCCACCTTCGTTCGCGACGCCTTCCGGGACAATGCCCGGCAGGAGCAGGAGGCTCAGGCCAAACTCTTCCGCAAGCACCGGATCGATGCTCTCCATCTCTCAACCGACCGACCGTTCATTGAGGATATTCATAAACTATTCCATCAACGCCAGGTTCGCGCGGCACGGGGATAATGATGAAACTGAATCACCATAGTCTAGTACTCATCATTCCCCTTCTCCTCTCCGCCTGTTCCAAACCCTCCGAACCGACGGCCGCGCCATCGGACAACCCTCGTGTTGAGGAATCCTCCCGCGGGCCGGTCTCCGTCAAATTCACCTTTGATCCCCCGGTGGTCCGGCTTGACCGGGATATTCTCCTGACCATCCAAAGCATGTCGCCCACAAACATAACGGTCAAACTCCCCTCCCTTGAGACCCGGGTAAAGGGATTCACGGTGGCGGGCAGTTTCGATGGATCCTCCGTCGTTTCCGCGGGCAAAACCACCCTGACCCGGAATGTCAGGCTCACCCCCCGAATCGCTTCCGAATATCGGATCGCCCCCATGGCGGTTACCTGGAAACAACCGGGCACGGGTCTCGAGCAATGGTTTCCCACCAAGCCCGTTGTCCTCGCTTCGGAAGCCCTGCTGAAGGGCGACCCGGGCAGGGAAATCGCGGCAGCCCGCGGGCCCGTTTGGATTTATCCGGGACTGAAAGGGGTGATCGGTTATACCCTGGCGGCCCTCGGCCTTGCCGCGCTTGCCTACGGGGCGTGGCGCCTGTTCCGGAAACTCCGCCGCGCCGTGAAGCTCCGCCGGATGTCGCCCCGGGAACGCGCCTTGTTCGAGCTCGCTGAACTGATGGCGAGGGATCTAATCGGCCATGACCGGGTCAAGGAGTTCTATTTTGAGCTGACCATGATTGTGCGCCTGTATATCGAGCGGGCTCACTCCATCCGGGCCCCGGAGCAGACCACGGAGGAATTTCTCCTCATCGTTTCCCGCGATCCCCGCTTTTCCCATGATGTGGTCAAACGCCTGCGCGACTTCATGCAAGCCGCCGACCTGGTGAAATACGCCGGCTTCCGCCCCGACCACACCTCCGTGGACTCCGCCCTTTCAACCGCCCGCACCTACATCGAATCGGATGAATCTCATATCTCAAATCTGAAATCAGAAACCCTATGACTTTCGGAACTCCCATCGCTCTACTGCTCTTCCTGCCTCTTGGGGCAGCGGCCTGGTTTATCTACCGTCGTCGCGTCCAGCAGGCGCTGGTCTTTTCGCCCTTCCACCGGCTACCCGGAAATCGCGCCACCTGGCGAACCCGGCTCCGGCCGCTGGCACCCATCCTCTACCTCCTCGGAGCGGCGCTCACGATCCTGGCCCTGGCCCGTCCCCAAACCATTTTCTCACGAACCCTCCGGAAATCCGACGCCATCGCCATCCAGATGATCGTGGACTGCTCGGGCTCCATGCAGGCACTCGACTTCTCCACCCGCGACAAGCAGCGCACCCGGCTTGATATGGTCAAGGAAACCTTCGCCCAATTCATCCAGAAGCGGCCGGGCGACCTGATCGGCCTGATCACCTTCGGGGGATTCGCCTCCAGCCGGGCCCCGCTCACCCTGGATCATGATGCCCTGCTTCACAGCCTGAAGGGCGTCGAGACTGCGCGTGAACAGTTCGACAAGGGCGGCCAGCTCCTCAATCAGGAGGAAATGCTGACCGCCATCGGCGATGCACTCGCCACCGGCTGCGCCCGGATGGAAAACGCGGCGGTTAAATCAAAAATCATGGTGCTCCTGTCGGATGGTGAATCCAACACCGGCCTTATCAAGCCCGAGGACGCCGCCAAGGCCGCCAAAACCATGGGGATCAAGGTCTACACCATCGGGGTCGGCACCACCGGAAGGGCTCCCTTCATGGCTCGCGACATGTTCGGCCGACAAACCATCGGGTATGCCGATGTCACCTTGGACGAAAACCAGCTCCGCAGTCTTGCCACGACCACCGGCGGCCAGTATTTCAATGTCACTGACCCGAAGGGCCTGACTCAAACCCTTGAGACCATCAGCAAGCTTGAAAAAACAACCATTAACACCGAACTCTTTAACAAGTATGACGAGCATTTTCTCTTCGTCCTCATTCCCGGCCTCGCCTTGTTAATTCTCGGCGCAGCCCTCAATAGTTGGCTTGGGAGGCAAATCTTATGAACCTCCAATTCCAATATCCCTGGGTTTTGCTTCTCCTCTGGGTCGTTCCGATAATCGGCCTCGCCTGGCGCCTCTTGTCCAGACGCCAAACCCTCGGCCGCACCTTCGTCTCCCCCTTCATGGCGGCCAAACTCGCGCCCCCGTCATCGCCCGTCCGCCGGGACTGGCAACTGGCCTTCCTGATGACCGGCCTGCTGCTGGCGCTGATCGCCGTCGCCCGGCCCCAATGGGGAACCAAGGAGGAAACCGTCTATCAGCGGGGACGTGATCTTCTCGTGGTGCTCGACGTCTCCCGCTCCATGCTCGCCACCGATGTTCATCCCAGCCGCCTGGGCCGGGCCAAGGTGGATCTGCTTGACCTGATCCGGCAACTGCGCGGGGATCGGGTCGGCCTCCTCGCCTTCCGGGGCCGCCCGCTCCTGCTCTGCCCGCTCACCACCGATTATGGATTTCTCTCCCAAACCCTGGAGGGAACCGGGGTGGACTCTGCGCCCCCGGGTGAAACGGATATCGGGGACGCCATTCTGGAGGCTCTCAAGACCTTCCAAGGCGACTCGGGCTCCCATAAAGCCATCGTCCTGGTTTCCGATGGCGAGGATCTGGCGGGGAAATCAGCCGAGGCGGCCGCCAAGGCAAAAGAACAGGGCGTGGCCATCTTCACGGTCGGCTTCGGCAGCACCGAGGGCGCGCCCGTCCCCTCAGCCACCGACAAGAAGGAGACCATGAACTTTCAAGGACAAGCCGTGGTCTCCAAGCTGAACCACGAAATCCTCCGCGACCTCGACGAGAAGACCGGCGGTGCCTATGTCCCGGTGGGCTTGGCGAATGTCAAACTGGGCGATCTCTATCGTAATCATCTCAGCCGCATCTCGGCCCGTGACCTGGAAGAATCCGTACAGCGCCGCACTGTCGAGCGTTACCAGTGGTTCCT
>CAIZMS010000238.1 GCA_903934155.1 uncultured bacterium
ATGGTTTCCATTGGCCCCTGTATTAAAGCCCAAGCTTGAGGCCACACAAGAGACCTTTCCGCCATTGGTAATGATCAGGCTAT
The DNA here is from genome assembly GCA_903934155.1 of uncultured bacterium. GTDB lineage: Bacteria > Verrucomicrobiota > Kiritimatiellia > CAIKKV01 > CAITUY01 > JAABPW01. The sequence continues at coordinate 84 of CAIZMS010000238.1, forward strand.
TCCCCCAGGCAGAGGCGCCATTTCCCTGTCGCAATGTAATATTGGTTATCATACCTCCATTTTCCACCCGAACCAGATTTCCTGTCGAACCAGTCCCGACGCGGAAATCTGCGGCACTTCCATTCCAAATTGAACTCCCCCCCGTAACAACCACCAGATTACTGTTGGCACCAAGGGTGGACCCAATTTCACTGGCTGATACACTCGTCACCGTGCCATTGGAAAGGATGAGCGTTGCGGGAGAATTGGCGACACTTCCGACCGTAGCCACAGTGGAAAGCGTGGTTGTATTGGCAATCACGGTGGTTCCCGTGCTGACAGTCAAGGCGCTGATGCTGTTGACCCCGGAAAGCGTCAGCAGGCCGGTTCCGGAGGATGTGACGGGAGCGGCGGTTCCTACTCCTTTGGTAATACCCCCCGAAAGGGTATTGGGAGCGGAACTGGCAAAGTTGAGAGCCGCACCGTTGTGCGTGATCACGCCCGCATAATTGCCGCCACCCAACTGGCCCGCGCCGCCAATCGTCAGCGTTCCCGCGTTGATAAAGGTGGGACCGGTATAGGAGTTTGTGCCGTTAAGGGTCGCCGAACCGCTGCCGTTCAGTGCCAAAAACCCGGAGCCACCGATATTGGCGCCAATGATGTAATTCACGCTGTTAGTGTTAAACGTCACCGAGCCAGGCTGGAATATGGTGCCACTGTTATTGGTGACCGTGCGTTTCGCAGTCACCGCCAAACTATCAAATTCCACATTCTTACCGTCCGAGTAAGTAGCCGTCCCTGCACCATTGGTCCAGTTCGCGGTCGTTGTGTCCCAATTCCCGTTCACAAGACCCGTCCACCTCGTTGCCAAACTGCCTCCTGCGGTGCCGCTTCCGCTTACAGTCAACTTCACGCTCGTATTGTTGACTGCCAGCGTGGCATTGGAATATGCAGTGCCCAGCAACAGAGAGCCGGTGCCGTTCGTGCTGCTATAGGTCATGAGCGTGTAGTCGCCGGCGGGTACCGCCCCACCCGGGAAAGTTAAGGTGATATAGTTCACCCCGTTCAGTGTCAGGGCGCCGGAAACCGCGATCTGGTCATTGGTCACTGCGCCCGAAGGCAGAAGGGCAAACTTCAGATTCAGGCCGCTGTTGAGAGTCAGGGTGCTCGACAGGTTCAATGTGTTTGACCCGCCAGTGCCAAGACTCGGCGCCAAAACCCCGAAACCAGCAGAGACGGAGACTGGACCGGAAATCGTGCCCGTACCACCGAGGGCCCCGCCACTCACCACCACCGTCTGATTGGGATCGGTACTAACGCCATTGAGCAGTAGCACACCAGCCTGCTGCGTCAGGGATCCAGTACCGGAGATCACGCCGCTAAGGGTCTGGGTCGCGGTGCTGCCATAGACCAAGGCCGCGTTGTTCGAGATGGCGCCCGCATAGTCGCCGTTCCCCAACATACCCGCACCGCTAACGGTCAGGGTACCGCCAAGGATATCCGTCGAACCGGTGTAGGTGTTAGTGGCTGTGAGCGTCAGCGTGCCGGTCCCAAGCTTGTTGAGGCCGCCGCCCGTCCCACTGAGCACTCCGGCGTAGGTGGTGCTGGCATTGTTTCCGCCGACCGTCAGGGCAATGGCCGTTCCGGCATTATTTGTCAGACCCATATCATACCCGGCGCCAGCGGAAGCCGCCGCCAAACCGCCAAAGTTGAACGCGTTACCGGAAACCGAGCTGTCAAAAACCACCGCTCCACCGCTCAAAGTGACCGTGCTATTGGGGACGGCATTGGAATGTGCCAATTTCAGAGTGCCTCCGCTGACCGTCATCCCGGCCGAAAAACTATTGGAGCCGCCGAGTGTCTGCGTACCCGAACCCGACAGGGTCAAGCGGGTCAGACTCGTCGCCGAATTATCATTAATTTGACCGCTGAAACTGTAGGAGTTAGTCCCGCCCAACACAAGGCCACGCGTCTGACCATTGTTGTTCCACGCCAGCCCACCTCCGCCAGCGCCGTCGTTTATTCCGGCGATAGTGATCGGGTCTTGAAAGATTTCAAAGACGCCCGTTGGACTTATCGTTAAAACAATATTTGTATTCAGGGCACCACCGTTCCACCGGACAGTTCCCGCCAAAATATTCAGAGCGAAGGTCGCGTTCGCAGATGCGGCGGCCCCGTTAGCAACAGACAACTTGGAACTCGTGCTGTTTTGAACAATAGCCTTCACATTGTTGCTAATGACACAACCACTATCCAGTAACGTATCCGCGGCGCCGGGGCCGGAATTGGTGATAGACCCCGAGTTATTGATGATTCCGAATGCAGCAATAGTGGAAGAGCCTTGAAGGGTGATATCACCCGTACCGTCAATATTACCATAAAGTCTTATCGTTCCCCCAGCAGTAGCGTGGCTGATCGTCAGGTTTGTGGCTAAGGTAATAGGACTGTACACATAAAGAATCTGGGCAACCCCCGTGATCGTCGGCAGGATGCCGCCGGAAGAGTTGGTGAAAAGCAGTGAACTTCCTCCCGAGGGATACAAGTTTATACCCTTTGACCCCGTCACCATCTTCAATCCGCTGAGAACGAACGTGCCGGCATTATTGTTGGTGCTGGACCAAGTGCCAGCGCTGTTGTTGTTAAACCAAATAATGGTATCCGAGCCGCTAGCCCCTACAGCACTATTCGCCCAACTACCAGGGTCGCCCCAGTTCCCGGAGGCATTGTTCGTGTAGCTCGCCGCCTGTGCAGAGACGGCCAGAAACAAGGCCAGAAAAGCCGGAGCCAGGAACCGGATGGTGCCTGCAAAGGGCCATGCCCGATGGGTGTTGATGATCGACCATGACTTCGTCGTGTTCTGAATATTCATATCGTCCCCCTACTGTTCTTTTTTCAACAGCTATAAGTATACCTCAAACCCCAAACCCCCGCAAGGTGCCAAAACGTGCATTTGAGGGGACTAATCGTGCACGCTTTATTGATGCTCAATCACGATGACGGAGGCCACTTTGTCAGGCTCTTCAGTTGGAACCGTGATGGATAGGCCTTCGGCGGTTTCCTTGACATCGAGCTTGGCCTTGCTCGCCAGCAGAGTGGCGGAGGGCGACTTGATCCCCTTGATGGCCACGACCAGCTTCCCGTCTTTCGGCCAGTCAAACACATGGGCATATACCACCCTGTTTTTCTTGGTGTAACGGCCCCAGGCCGGGGTAGCACAGGGGCTGGCGGTGGTTCCATAGATGGCTTCACCATTAACCTGCAACCATTTGCCGACACCCGCGATGCTATTCACTTCCCCGGCCGGAATCATTCCTTCGGGATCAGGGCCAACATTGAGCAGGAAATTGCCCCCCTTACTGGCAATGTCGATCAGCTTGACGAGAAGGTCCTCGGCGGGCTTGAACTTGGCGTCATCCTTCTTGTATCCCCAGGTACCGTTGATCGTCATGCAGGTCTCCCAGTCGCGACCGGGAAATCCCTGATCCGGGATTTTCTGCTCGGGGGTCTCTGTGTCGCCCCGGTATCCGCCGCCCAGGCGGTTGTTCATCAGGATGTTCGGATTGCACTCCATAACCGTCTTGTAAACGCGATCCGCCATCGACTTGGTGAATCCCACGGGAATATCAAACCAGATGATGGGGATTTCACCGTATTGGGTCAGGATCTCCTTCACCTGCGGAACCACAATCTGATCCACATACTTGTCAGGATCACCCTCCTGGGCGGGATCCCACCGTTTCACGCCGCCCTTCTTGTAGTACATCCCGCCCCCCGGATGATGCCAGTCCAGGTTCTGCGAATAATAAAAGCCCAGCTTGATCCCCTGCTTGCGGCACGCTTCCGCCAGTTCGGCCAGCGGATCCCGCTTGAAGGGGGTGGCATCGTAGATGTTGAACGGGGACGCCTTGGAGCGGAACATGGCAAAGCCCTCGTGATGCTTGGAGGTGATGACGATGTATTTCATCCCGGCCTCCTTGGCGATTTTGACCCATTCGTCGGCATTGAACTTGACCGGATTGAATTGCGGGGCGAAGGCGGCATATTCCGCCACGGGGATTTTGGCGTTGTTCATGATCCATTCGCCGTACTGGCGGATGGGTTTGCCCTGATAATACCCGCCGGGAACCGAATAGAGCCCCCAATGAATAAACATCCCGAACTTGGCCTCACGCCACCACTTCATCCGGACGTCCTTCTGCTCCGGGGTCTCCTTGGAAACCACGGGAGCCTCCTTGGAGTAGGCCTGGGCGAACGGCAGCAAGGCGCAAGCCATGGCCGCAACGGCAAAAACAACATTCTTCACTGATTTCATCGGATATCCTTGGTTTGTGCTCATTTCGCTTATTGTGACTATTGCAGAACGATTCACCCCGTCTTTTTATTGTAAGCGATTCATTCTTGATATTCCGGACTGGTTTCGGGACTGTACGCGGCATGCAAATTCACCGGCGATATGCTCTGATCCCCCTACTCCTCCTGGCGGCAATCCTCCTCCCGACGGAAACAGGGGCGGGAACGCCATCGCGGCTCTGGGGTTCTGATGGCTCCGCCTGGACACCTGCCTCGCGGTTGCCGGATTTCTCGTTCGCCGGCTATCATTTCGGGGAAGGCAAAATTCCCGATGTGCCGGTCGCGGCCAATGTCCTGAAGTTCGGCGCCGTCGGCGATGGTAAAACCGACAATACCGCAGCCTTTCAAAAGGCCGTGGATGCAACAATAAATGGCGCAATCCTGGTGCCCGCGGGACGCTATATCCTGACCGGCCAGATCTCCATCACCAAAAGCGGCGTGGTGCTGCGCGGCGCAGGTATCGGAAAGACCATCCTGCTGATCCCCAAGTCCCTGGAGCAGATCCATGGCGCGGTCGCGGTGGACGAGAGCAAATCCAAGTGGGCCTTTTCGGGCGGATTCATCGAGATCCGGGGCACCGACAGGGGCAAAAAAATCGCCGATGTTGTCGAACCGGCCAAGCGCGGCGCGCGGCGCCTGGTGCTGACAAAGACTACCGGCCTCGTTCCCGGCGACCGGATACGGCTGGTGATGAACAATGACCCGGCGCTGGGACGGCTTCTGCATGCCGGCAAAATGGACGCCGCTCCGGAAACCCTGAAGGAGATCAGCCAGCTCTGTGACTGGGTGGCGCGCGTAACAGCAGTGAATGGAAAAACCCTCACTCTCGATCGCCCGTTACGTCTCGATGTAAAGCCGGAATGGCAGGCCGAGGTGTGGCGCTGGCAGCCCACCGTCACGGAGTCGGGCCTTGAATCCCTGAGCTTTGAATTCGCCGGGACGCCGAAAAAGGCGCATCTCAAGGAGGAAGGATTCAATGCGATCTATCTGTCCAATATCGCCGATTGCTGGGTTCGAAATGTGGAGCTCGTGGACGCCGACAATGGCGTCATTGCCTCAAAATGCCGGTTCTGCACCGTCGAGGGGTTGACCGCCCGCGCCGTCAAACGCAACAGCAAGGAAACCGGTCACCATGCGTTGTGGGCCACCGGAAAATCGCAAGAGTGCCTGTTCACGGGGTTCAGGCTGGCGACCCTCTTCGTTCATGACCTGACGGTGGAAGGGTGCGCCAATGGCAATGTCTTCGAGCGGGGTGAAGGCGTGGCGCTGAGCTTCGACCATCATTCTAACGCCCCCTACGAGAACCTGTTCACCGAGATTAAAATCGGCAAACAATACCGGATGTGGAAGTGCGGGGGGAGATCTGACCGCGGTCCGCATAGTGCCGCCCGGACGACATTCTGGAATCTCAGTTTCAATGCTGATTCCCCTTCCCCCCCGAGTGTCCCCGACTGGCCGCAAATCAATGTCATCGGTATACCCGGGTTCGCTTCAGAGACCACGCCGGACCTGAAATGGGTCGAATCCTGCCCCGGCGGCGTCACGCCGCCCAACCTCTACCGGGCTCAGTTACAGCGCAGGCCGAAAGTGTCCCTACCCGGAACAACCCTGAAATAACGGCTCAATGGAAAGCCTCAAGCAGGAAAATATCACTCCGGAATTCGAACGAGATCTCCGAATTTAGTTCGCAACGTCTTGGGTTCAGCCGTTTTATATTTATACTGAACCACCAGAGTCATTCGCTCCGTCGCCCCTTTTCCCCAGGAACGCTTCGGCAATTTACCCCGAAGGAAGGTATAATCCTTGATTTCTAGCTTCCCATCCCCGACTCGTTTTTGAACAAGTTCGGTGACATCCTCCATGAAGCCGGGCCCGATCACGCCAGCCTTGATAACCTTAAAATCCTCAACAGGCCCGCTGGTTACGGCCTCATTCTTCACCGGCGCAACAGGCGCAACCCATTGCTCTTTCTCCGGCAAGGGCTTGGCGGATCCCAGAACACTATCCTTTTCATCCTTGACCCGCTTGGCATCCTCCAACCGGTCATCCGTTAGAAGCTCACGCAGTAATGCGTCAAGCCGGACCATGTACAGCCGATTCAGATTCGCAAGCTGATCCGCCCTATCGGCCTCGAGCACGGCCAGCATTGCACGATAGCCCGTCACGGTTTTGACCAGATTGGTCCGAGCCACATCACTCGGGATAATGGGCAGGGTTATCGTCTCTTTTTGTTCATGCTGAAGCAGTACATAGGCGTCCACATCTCCGCGGGTTTTGGACTGCTGAAGGAGGGTGCCAAGACCATTGGTGTAGCTCACAAACGCGGCACGGTCAATTTGCCCCTTCGCGGTTGTGTATTTCTCCTTGAGGGTGTCCAACTCCGTGGTGTCAAAGGCCATGCCCACAGGAGTAATCCCTCCGAAAAAAAAGCTGAGCATCGTTATGGTGAACCATCGCATCCTTGAACTCCATGGTCTCATAAGGATTCCCCTCCTTGCTCCAGTCATCATCACTCCGCTTACGGCTTCGCCTGCGTCTCCAGAA
>CAIZMS010000239.1 GCA_903934155.1 uncultured bacterium
AAGATCGCGAAGGGTGTGGCCGTTGGTGCCTATTCTGGTGGGTATGATCGGGGCGTATTTGCAGACCAGTATCATCAAGTCATCGCTTGATCATACCCTGCAATCCAAGGGGCGCTCGCTTGAAGAGTCGCTGGGCTATGCGTTGCGATGGACGGGCTGGTTCGATACCACTCTGGATAACCCGTACAACATTATTTACATCGGTGTTGTGGTGGCCGTTGTCCTGATGATCGGATTTATTTTTCTAGCGATTGATGCCTGGAGAAACCGGCCGCAGGCCAGGACCCGATTGGCGTTGTTCGTGATGGTGTTGGCGGCTATCGGAGGCGTCGCCATCCTGTCGCTCGGTCCCAATACTCCTTTTGACTCGGAGCACCGCTTGTGGAAGGCGCTTCGTGCGATGATTCCACCTTACAAGATGATCCGGCAGCCCGCCAAGATCTACTGCATTCTCACGCCCTTCCTAGGAATTGCGTTGGTGATGGTCATGGATCGGTTCAACCGACTGTTTGCCCGGCGAGTCTGGATTGTCCTGTTGGCCGGCGTTGTTGTGGCAGGCTGTTGTTGGGATTATGGACGCCGACTGGATCCTACGCTCTGCCTGCTTGATTATGAGCAAGGCGGATATCGAGCGATTGCCACGAATTCGGCGGCGTGCGGGCGGGAGAACCGGGCTCTGGCGATTCCGCTCTGGCCGGGCGATTCGCATTGGAACTCCATTACCGAATACTATGCCACACTGTATCGCACCAAAATGCTCAATGGGTATTCGCCCTCGGTGTCGCGCCAGTATTTCACGGAGATCTTCCAGCGGTTCGAGGCGATCAATATGGGGCTGATCTCCGACGATACTCTGGATGGCTTGTTGGAAAAAAAGATCGGGTATCTGCTGATTCAGGAAGATTCATTTCCCGAAAAGGTGAGTCCGTTCCCTGTATCACAGACCTTGCGTGAATTGATTCGGCATCCGCGCCTTCAGTTCCTTGCCCGCGACAAAGCCGTGTGGTCTTTTAAAATCCTTCCCGCGCTCTCCACTCCCAGCCGTGCCAAAAAAGAGGAGCCCGTCACTGTTCTCGCTGCGTGGCAATGGAGTTCGTGCGATGTGGCGACGGGGACCGTTGCGGTTGTAGAGGACACGGCCGCCTCGCATGTTTATATGAGGCTGATTGCGCCAGGAGGGCAGCTGAAATTGGACTCCCGAACGTTGTATCCTGTGGAGGGCCTGCGTTTCCTGATGGCCGTGCGCGGGTACGGGAAGCTTGAGGGATCCTTTGGAACAGGCTTACGGGGCGATGGGTTTACGCGCAAGGTGGGATCCGGTCATGACTGGGTGTGGCTTGAACTTCCGGTTCCGGCGATGCCCCATGGAAAGCAAACCCTGGTGACTCCCGTGATTACGGCGACGGAAGGTGTGGTGGAGGTGGGAATGACTACGCTGATGGCGGGCCCGTGGAAATGGTTGCAACCTGGTGACAGCATGACCCTGCCCGCCGACTCGTTTTTCCGGGCGGGTTATTCCGATCCAGCGACCGGAGTGGTTTCGTTAGACGCCGACCGGGTACAGGCCGATGTGGTGTTCTATGCGCCGATACTTCCCGTTCTGCCCGGGCGGTACCGGGTGTCGATGAAGTACACAACGCCGGCCAAGGGAGCCATTCTCGGCGATTTCTCCGTGATGCAGTCCGATGGCGGGGATCGCGTGACGCATTCCGTGATGGCCGGGCAGGAGGCCTTCGTCGACTATAGAGCTGTCAGTCCCAAGCCCCTGCGGCTTGAATTCCGCTACAACCGGAAAGCCGACCTGGCCATCCGGTCCGTGACCGTGATGCGAGTGGAGTAGCAGGATTGACGGGCGTGCTAGTCTTGTCTATATTAGATCTATTTAACAAAGACAAGGTGCCGACTCGCTTTGCTCGCCGACAAGGCATGAGCGAACGGGAGTGAGTACATGCGGATTGGCCTACGGGAACCCTTCATGAAAAGTTTTATGCTCCCCGCCGAACACCATATTGCCGTGCAACGGGTGCTGCAATTGGGGCGTAGCGGCGATGCGGCTGTATTGCCGGAGTTGATTGCGTTATTGAGCCTTCCCTCGAACGAAGTGCAGCGTCTGGCGGCGTCTGCAATCGGTAAGTTGGCGGGGTTCGGTGTTAATCCCGAAGATGCTGTCAAGGCGCTGGCACCACTGGCGCGGTGTGCCCGACACCCGCAAACGCAGCAGTACGCCATTCGCGCCCTCAAGGCCTATGCGGCTTTTGCCCACGCTCACCTACACGATCTACGTGATGTTGCGCGCAATCCGGTGCTTCGCGATTATGTGCGCGCTGCGGCAATATCAACCGCCGACGCCATTGAGCTGGCGGCAAAAGACGCCACTTCGAATGTGCGACATTGGTGTCAGCGATGCAGCTTGGTTGTCTCGGTTCAGGAACAAGACCTTTCACAACACGTTTTTCAGCGGTGTTATTGCGACCGCTGTTTTGATGAAGTGTTCCTTGAGCGACGAAACTTTGAGGCACAGGTTGAGCTCAACAAGACGATCACAGCGCGTGATGGCACCCTAGTGCAATCCAAGGGTGAGCGACTCATAGCGGATTGGCTGACCGCACATGGCATTACCTATCGCTACGACGCCAAGTTTCGCATCATTGCTGAATTTCAGATCCGGCCCGATTTTTATCTGCCAGAACAGGATGTCTACATTGAATACTGGGGTCTTGATTCCCCGCAGTATAAAATGAGCATGTATAAAAAGCAGATGCTCTATCAACAGGAAGGCAAGCGGTTGATCTCTGTGTATCCGAAAGACCTTCCGATTTTGGATGCTCTGTTGCGCGACAAAATTGAGTCCTACGGGTAAAAGAGCCCGGCTTTCCGGACGGCTTTGGCGGCGACCTGGTTTCCTTTGGAATTCCAATGGCGG
>CAIZMS010000240.1 GCA_903934155.1 uncultured bacterium
GCTCATATAGATGGGCCACCCGGTCATTCACCCGGTCAACCGCCAGGGTGTACTGAACGAGGTCATTGGTGCCCATGCTGAAAAACGACACCTGTTTGGCAATGATGTCGGCCGTGATCGCCGCCGAGGGGATCTCGATCATCACGCCGACTTCAATGTGTTCATCGAATGGGATCGCCTCCCGGCGCAACTCCCCCTTGCATTCCTCCAGAATCAGATTGGCCCGAATCACTTCGCCCACATTGCTGATCATGGGGTACATAATGCGCACCTTCCCATGGGCACTCGCCCGGAGAATGGCCCGAAGCTGGGTTTTGAAAATCGCGGGCTGGGCGAGACAGAACCGGATCGCCCGGAATCCGAGGAAGGGATTGATTTCCGCAGGCAGGTTCAGGGAGGAGGCGAATTTGTCGCCCCCCAAATCCACCGTGCGAATGATCACCGGGTCAGGCGCCAGCCGGGAGGCAACTCCCTGATAGGCGGCCAGTTGCTCCTCCTCCGTCGGAAGCGTCCGACTGCCAATATAGAGGTATTCCGAACGAAACAGCCCCACGCCCTCGGCTCCGGCCTTCCGGACCTCATTGACTTCCTCCACGAGTTCAATATTCGCGGAGAGCACCACGCTATGGCCGTCAAGCGTGATCGCCGGCTGGTTCCGGAGTCCGGTCAACCCACTCTGAATGATGTCCCGTTGCCGGGCCAGGGCCTCGTATTTCCCCCGACTCGCCGCGGAGGGATTCAGGATGACGACCCCCTCGGTTCCATCCATGAGGATTTTATCACCGGTTTCAACCCGGTGTGTAACATCGCCCAGGCCAACTACGGCGGGAATTCCAAATGCCCTTGCCATGATGGCGGTATGGGATGTGCTGCTTCCGACATCCGTCGCAAAGCCCAAGACCAGATCCCGTTGCAGGGACGCCGTTTCGGAAGGGGAAAGATCGGCGGCCACGACAATGCATTTTTCGCGAAGCCCGTCCAGGGCATGGGTTTTTTCCCCCGTCAGATTGCGCAACACCCGCCGGGCCACATCCTTGATATCGGCGGCGCGCTCCCGGAGATACTCATCCTCCATTGCCGAAAGAACCTCGCCATAGCGGTGGGTCACCGCCCGGAGCGCCCCCTCCGCGTTCATCCGATCCCGCTCGATCTTCCGGATGGTTTCATCAAAGAAGGCGCTGTCATCCAGAACCATCTTGTGGACATCAAAAATCGTGGCGTCGCCCTGGCCAATGGCACGCCTGACTTTTTGCTGGATCAGATCAATCTGGAGGCGGGTCTCATCCACCGCCGTCTTGAAGCGTTCAATTTCCCGACTGATTTCCCCGGGATTCACCACCCGGTCAATACTCGGGGCTTCTTCGGCGTGAACGCGATAAACCGTTGCGAAAACGATTCCGGGCGACCCCCCCACGCCCCGCAGGACATGCTCCGGCAGGTCTTCGGCGCCCTTTTGTTTCACGGTGTTCAGCCTTCTTCGAAAAATTTGTTTTCGACCAGCTTCTCAAGCTCGTCAATCGCCGCCCCGGCATCCGGCCCGTCGGCGGTAATCTTCAACACACACCCCATCCCGGCCTCAAGGGGCATCAGCCCCATGATACTCTTGCCTGAGACCTCGTTGCCGCCCCGCTCCACCGTGATTTCTGAAACAAAACGACAGGCCGCCTTGACAAAAAGAGCCGCCGGACGGGCATGCAGTCCCAGCTTGTTCAGGATCTTCAGCTCGCGAACCAGAATCCGCTCCGCCGACCCGCTCTTCTTTGCGCCAGCGTTCATTAACCCTCTTTATCCGCGGATAAAACCGAAATCAGCTTTTCGTCCAATTCTTTGGCAGCATCATGACCCAATCGTTTGAGCATCTGATCCAGCGCAGCGACCTCCACGATATTGGATACATCGCGGCCGGGAGCCACGGGGACCTCAATACTGGGAACTTCCACGCCAAGGATGTTGCGCTTTTGCGGCGTCTGGCCGCTGCGATCCTCCGTGGTGATCATATCCGGACTGCACAGGTTGATCACAAGGTCGAGCTTCTTCGCATTACGAACCGAGGCAACGCCGAACAGGCTGGGCACATGGATGATGCCGAGTCCCCGAATCTCCATGTGATAGCGCGTCACACCGACCGGAGCTCCGATCACCGCGCCGGAATTATCCACCCGGAAGGCGGTGACGTCATCGGAAACCAGACAGTGGCCCTTCTTGATCAGGGCCAAAGCGGTTTCACTCTTGCCCACACCCGCCTTGCCGACCAGAAGTACGCCCACCCCCAAAATTTCCACCATGGTTCCCTGCATGACCATGCGGGGCGCCACGAGATTCTCCATGACCAGGGTCGCGCCGTTGATGAAATTCTTGGTGATCAGCGGGGTGCGCAACACACAGGTTCGGAATTCCTCCGCCAATTTCAGCAATTCCGGAAGCACGCGGTGCCGCCGGGTCACCACCACGCACGGCACATGATGATGAAACAGCTGTTCCAGACGACTGGATCGTTCCCCAGCAGATAATGAAGCCAGGTAAGCCATTTCGGCATGCCCGAGAATCTGAATTCGCCGGGGTGCGAAATACTGGTAGAACCCGGTCAGGGCAAGCCCGGGCCGGTTCATGGCGGGTTCATCAATCCTCCGGCTTGTCCCGGCTGAACCCGCCACCACTTCCAACTCGAGCCGATCCCGCCCGGCCTTCAGGAAATCATCCACCGTGACGACAATCTTCTCCCGCATGCTCTCGCTCATGGTCAGCCCTCTTCCGGAGTGCTTTCCAAATCGCGAAGCTTGCTATTCCCCTTGTGCTCATGGCGTTTCTCAATGGTCTTGCGCAGTTGCGACTCGACCTTGTCCACGGCTTCGTCGATGGACGCATACATATTTTCAGAGGTCGCCTTGCCCTCAATCTGGATATGCCGCGCCGCATGTGCGATCACTTCCGCCATATGGGTGAACTTCTGAATGTCGAGAATCGCATGAACCTTATCCACGCGCGGAAACTCGGCCACCAACTTGTCCAGCCGCTTTTCGGCGTAATGCCTCATACTGTCGCTCACATCAACATGCCTGCCTGTAACTTCAATAGACATAATTATCTCCTCCTGTGTCTCACATACTGAATCTGGGTCCCAAATACAACTCCCGACTGACTTCGTCCTGAATTAAAAACTCACGGGTTCCCTCCCGCAACACCCGCCCCTCACAAATCAGGTAGGCCCGGTCCACAATCGCGAGGGTTTCCCGCACGCTATGATCCGTGATCAGGATGCCCAACCCCCTCTGTTTCAGGCTCTTGATTATCTCCTGAACATCATACACCGCCAGGGGATCTACCCCGCTAAAGGGCTCATCGAGCAAAATCATGGCAGGATCCGTCACCAGCGCCCGTGCAATTTCAAGACGGCGGCGCTCTCCGCCGCTCAGCGTGAAGGCTTTCTGGCCGGCCAACGCGGAAATCCCCAGATCCTCCATCAATTCCCCCAGCCGCTGCTTGCGTTGCCGAGCTGACATTTTCCGGGTCTCGAGAATGGCCATGATATTCTCTGCCACGGTCAGTTTCCGGAAAATCGAGGGTTCCTGAGCCAGATAGCCCATCCCCATGCGAGCCCGCTCAAACATGGCTTTTCCGGAAATATCCTTTCCCTTAAAAAAAATCTTCCCGCGAGTCGGCTTGATCAACCCGACAATCATATAGAATGTGGTCGTCTTACCCGCGCCATTGGGACCCAGAAGCCCCACGATCTCGCCGGCGTTCACATGGACGCTCACGCCCTGCACCACGGTCTTCCCGCGGTACGCCTTCACCAACTCCTCGGTTCTGATCAACGGCTCCACGGCATCCTCATTCCTTCGATTTCGGCTCGGATTTTTTGGGTTTCATCAGGTCGCCCATGCCGCTCTGCCCCTCGCCGGGCACAAAGGTACCCGAGGAGTTGTCGATATGAACCTTGTCCTGATCCCGGCTGTAAATGATACGCGACCCGTTCAATGTCATGCCTTCCTGCGTGATCACGGGCTTGTCCGTCAGCACGGTCACACCCGACCGCACCCCGTAAACGGCACGCCCGCAGGTGGCGCGACGGAATCCCTTCACCGCGAGGGCCTTGGGGGCCGCGTTCCCCACGCCTGCCGCCGGAACGGGATTGAGATCCTGCTCAATCACCACATGCCCGACCGCCGTTACCATTTCAGGCTCTCGGTTGGTATTCATCACCATCGTGATCTGGTCGGCCTGAATCATCACCCGGGGATCACGAACCACCACATCGCCATCCAGAACCAAAATGTTCTTTGAAATTTCGTAGTCAGCCCGGTGTGCCACGACATGAGTCTCGTTACTGCCGCTCCCCACGGTCAGACTGCTTCCGGCAGCCACCCCGACCGGATCGGCCGCCCGACTTAGCGCCGCAAGCCCCCAAACCAGACATCCCGCCACCATCTTGTGAAAACTACTCATCTCGGTTTTTCTCCTTCACCAGGGGCCACATTTTAACCTTGCCCACCATGACCATATGAAAATCATTCAGGATTTCGATTCGCTGGGTTTCGGATCCCCAGCGAAACCCCTTCCCCGTGATCACCACATTACCACGCACAATCTTCACATCCGCATTCGAAAACACATTCTTGTCCTTCCGATTCACCGTACAATGCTCGGCTGTGAGGGTCGCCTCCACATCCTTGTTCTTGTACATGATGATCCGGAGTCCCGTGATCCGGATCATGTCGCCGGATACCGGTTTTGCCACATCCCCGAAAATCTCGGACTTCAGGACTCCATTGGCGTCAAATTCAGGAACTCTAAAATCCTTAATTTCACCCATACTGGAAAACTGTGCGTTTCCCCAGCCGGCCCAGATAACCCCCATCACCAGGATCATCATCCGTGGGTTTTTAAGAAAGGCGTACAACATCATCAATTTTCCCCAGGGTTCTCCACAATTGGCTCACGGCCGAGAACGGAATGGTGTTATCCCTGTCCGACAACGCCTCCTCAGGCTTCACATGGGTTTCGATAAACACCCCGTCACACCCGGTGGCCACCGCCGCCCGCGCCAGTGCCGGCGCCCAGCACCCGTCACCCCCGGTCCGGTCTCCCGCGCCACCCGGCCGCTGCACACTGTGCGTCGCGTCAAAAATAACCGGATAGCCGAATTCCCTCATCACCAGTAGACTGCGCATATCCGCCACCAGATTATTGTAACCGAAGGAGACCCCCCGTTCCGTAAGGATGATGGACCGGTTCCCCGTGGATTCAAGCTTGTCGATCACATTCCGCATATCGCCCGGCGCCATGAATTGCGCTTTCTTGACATTCACCGGAATGCCGGTGTTGCCCGCCGCCACCACCAGATCGGTCTGGCGGCAAAGAAACGCGGGAATCTGAATGATATCCACCACCTTCGCCGCGATCCCGGCCTCCTCGACACTATGAATGTCGGTCAGGACGGGAATCCCGTACCGGTCCTTCACCTCTTTCAGGATCTCCAGCCCGCGCACCAGACCCGGCCCGCGATAGGAACGGGCCGAGGAGCGATTCGCCTTGTCATAGGACGCTTTAAATATCAGTGAAATTTTCTGAGATTTTGCCAGGCGGGCCAGTTTCCCGGCAATCTCAAGGCACCCTTCCCGGCTCTCGATCACACAGGGGCCCGCGATCAGAACCAGCGGCCGTTTCCCGCCCACGCTCACTCCACCCACATCCACAATCTTCGTTTTACTCATGACGCCACGCTCACCATTCCATGTTTTCTCAAGGCCATTTCCGCCAGCACAACATCCTCGGGCGTATCCACGCCGAGCCCGATCTCATCCGTCTCCACGACCGTCATACGCCCGCCCAGATAAAGGGCGCGCAACTGCTCTAGCTTCTCAGTCAGCTCCAGCACGCACGGTGGAGTCTTCACCAACCGGTCGAGAAACCCGCGCCGGTAGGCGTAAATCCCCACATGCCTCCAGTGCGTCAAGCCCGCCGGTGCGGCATCCCGTACGAATGGAATAACCGACCTGGAAAAATACAGGGCCCGCCCGCGTTCCCCGAAAACCACTTTCACGACAGAAGGTTTGTCCAGCTCGTCGCGATGATGAATCGGGGTCGCCGCCGTGGCCATATCCCACTCCGGTTCCTGTACCATAACCTCCGCAAGGCGGTTGATCAATCCCGGATCAATAAGCGGTTCGTCCCCCTGAATATTGATCACCACCCCGGCCTCACGGCCAGCCACCGCCTCGGCGACCCGGTCGGTACCCGACGGATGATCCACGCGCGTCATCACGGCCGTTGCGCCCAGGGCTTCCACCACCGAACGAATCCGCTCATCATCCGTGGCCACCAGAATCTCATCCAGCCGCGTGGCCAGCCGGGTCCGCTCCAGAACCCACTGGATCAGGGGCTTCCCGCAGATCATCACCAAGGCCTTCCCCGGCAGCCGGGTGGAAGCCCAGCGCGCCGGAATCACGCCCACAACGCGTTCACGCCTAGCACTCATTCGCCTCCACGCTGGCCAGCAACTCTTCCGGCGAACAGGTGGCCGTCCCCAGTTTCCCCACCACCACCCCCGCGGCATTGTTGCCCAGCACCGCCGCCTCATCAAAGGTGGCGCCCGACGCCAGGGCCAGCACACAGGTGGAAATCACCGTATCGCCCGCCCCACTCACATCATACACCTCGCGCGCCCGGGTCTGGATCACCCGGGGAGCAACCCCCTTCGACACCAGATACATGCCGTTGGGCCCGAGGGTTACCAGCAGTTGCTCGGGCTCCCACATCTTGAGAAGAATCTCTGCGGCTCTCCGTAGCGAGGAATCCTGAAGGGGATCCCCTGGAGGCGGGGCCTTGACCGGCAGACCAGCGCACACCTGAGTTTCCCGGTAATTGGGGGTCGCCAGGGTGATCCCCTTGATCTTTAAATTCAGGTTATCCTTGGGATCCAGCCCCACCGGAATCCCCTTCTTCCGGGCCGCCGACAAAACGGCGTCCATCACTTCCTGCCGGACAATCCCTTTGCTGTATTCATCGATCACAACCCCGGTACAGGACTCGATCTCCTTGGACACCCGCTCGCAAAACGCATCAACATCCGCAACCGGAAACTCGGGATCCGGATCCCAATCAACACGCACCACCTGTTGGCGGTCGGCCAGCACCCGCATCTTGACAGTGGTATAGATCCCCTCAACCGTGCGCACAGCACTGGTGTTGATTCCCTGTCCCGCCATAAGCGAAACCAGATCGCGCCCCGCCGCATCATTACCAACAACCCCCGCAATGACAGCCTGCCCCCCAAACGCGCACACATTCCAAGCTACATTCGCGGCGCCCCCGGGCACCTGGCGTTCCCGCCCCACACGGACCACCGGCACCGGGGCTTCAGGAGAAATCCGCTCCACCGATCCATGAATATACCTGTCCAGCATCAAGTCCCCCACCACCAGAATACGCTGGTTCCGGAAGGACTCGGTCAATTGTCTGGCCCGCTCATTTTTCATTTCCTACTCCTCGCTTCACAGTCCCCGGGGGAACGGACCACCAGTCCCTTGCGTCGGCCTCAGCCCCCTCCCATGTCCCGCTATAATCCACTTCCTTGTAGGGCGACTCCAGTGTGCTCACCCACAGACGCTGTACGGACCGCCCCTTGCCGCCCCCGGTGCGGCGAACCGTCCTTGCACTGACTTCAAACAGTTTCAGAACCCGGGTCTGCAAGGTCACCGGCCTCATACCAAACCCCAGTCCCTCAACCACGGCGAGCCGCTCGCCATCCGGCCCACTCCAGATGATCCCGCTGTCCTTCACATCCAACTTCACCAGCCGGGGATCATCCGCAAAGAGAGCGAAGGTATCGCGGACATCATTCAGGGCGGCAATTTTTCCAAACGCAGCGGGAACCCATCCGTCGGCGGTTTTCACAACCTCCAAATGCGCCCCGGATACCGTCATGTCAAGCGCGCCTCCCCAGCCCAGGGCGATCCGGATTTCCCGCGCCTTGAAACTGCCCAGCGGCGTGGTGGTGGGCTTGGTCTGGACATCCGTCAGGCACACCTCAGCCGGTCCCGTAACCGAAGCCCCTCCGACGGTCAGATCAAGACCGGTCTGGCGTTGCAGAAAACCGGCAACCAGCTCGCACCCGCTCCGGGTCTGAATCCCGAGCACCACGGCCGCCAGGACAATGGCCACGCTCAAGGCAGCCATAATCAGGCATCCGGCAGAGGAGGAATGACCCGGCTTCGCCTTGACAACGGCGGGCTTGGACGGATCATCCCATTCAGGAATCGAGTCCATGTGGCTCCTTTCGGGGTCTGGGCCCGAACAACAGGGTTCCCACCCGGATCCATGTGGCGCCTTCCTCAACGGCAACTTCAAAATCCTGGGACATGCCCATGGAAAGCTCCGGAAGGGCGATCCCCGTCTGATCCTGCATCCGGTCGCGCAACTCGCGCAGAGCCCTGAAAAACGGGCGCGCCTCCTCGGGATCTTCCGCCACCGGCGGGATGGTCATCAGACCCACCACCTTGACCTTGAAACACCGGTCGGCACCGCGCAGGGTTTCCAGAACGGTTTCCGGGGACATCCCGAATTTACTCCGTTCGCCGGAGACATTCACTTCAAGGCACACGGGAAGCTGACGGCCCTCCTCCCCGGCGGCGCGGTCCAGAATCTCCAGGAGCCGCAGGGAATCCACGGAATGAATCATCTCGAACAACTGAACCGCTTCCCTCGCCTTGTTGGACTGGAGATGCCCGATCAGGTGCCAATGCAGGCGTCCGGGGCAAAGCGGAATTTTGGCACGGGCTTCCTGAACCTTGTTTTCGCCGAATGTCCCGACTCCCAGCGCGGCCAGATCCCGGATCTCGTCAGGCAGCCGGGTCTTCGAGACGGCCATCACTTGAACGGTGGCCGGATCGCGTCCCGCACGGTCACATACCGCGTCAAGCCGCCGATTGATCTCCGTCCACCTGATTTCCAAGTCCGTCATGCGATGCCCCGTTCAATGCGTTCTAAAAACGCTGAAGCATAAACTTACCGGGGCGATGATGGCAATGGTGATTTCTGGCGCGACAGTAAAATTCCCGGAGCTGCTCAAGCACGGCAAACTTGCCGTCCACGAGAGCCACTCTTGTGTTCTTCTTCTCTTGATCCCCGTTGTTCAGCCATTAAAATACAGATAAGCCCCGATGATGGCCACCATGACCACGCCTGAGGCCGCCACCTCACCCCAGCCCCAGCTCGCGCGGGTTTCCGCCTTATCCTGAGTCGAGGCCGTGCCAAAGGTAAGCCCGCC
>CAIZMS010000241.1 GCA_903934155.1 uncultured bacterium
GAGCAAGGTTAAGCAGGATGAAGGAGCAGAACGCCCTCTGACGATCAAGGTGGAACAGAATCTCTATGCGTCAATCAGCGAAGCCCGTATTGCTGATTATGCGCGGATGAAGCTTCGTCGCTCTGCAACAAAAACAACAACACTCGAAGTATTTCTGGATGCACAAAGAAATCGGGAGGGATTTGCTGTTCAAGGAGAAGTGATGGGGACGACTCCCCTCACGACGCCCTGGCGTGTGATCATGATCGCGGATTCACCCGGGAAGTTGCTTGAGCAAAATTATATCATCCGAAACCTGAATGATCCCTGCGTCCTCGCAGATACTTCCTGGATCAAGCCCGGCAAAGTCATTCGTTCCGGTCTCTCAACGGCAGACGGCAAGGCATGTATTGATTTTGCGGTCAAACGCAACCTTCAGTATATCGAATTTGATGCAGGCTGGTATGGGCCTGAATCGAATCCGTCATCCGATGCCCGCGCTGTGGAACCAAGCCGTCAGAAGTCATTAAATCTTCCTGAGGTCATTGCCTACGGCAAGGAGAAGGGGATCGGTGTGATCCTCTATGTCAACCACCTCGCCATGGAGAAGCAGCTTGACGAGATCCTGCCCCTCTACGAGAAGTGGGGTGTCAAGGGCGTGAAATACGGCTTTGTCCATGTGGGCAGTCAGTATTGGACGCGCTTCGTCCATGACGCCATACGCAAGGCAGCGGCGTGTCATCTCATGGTCGACATCCATGATGAGTTCCGCAATTGCGGCTATGAGCGGACCTATCCCAATCTGATGACCGTGGAGGGGATTGGTGGTAACGAGACCATGCCAACAGCGACGCACAACGCCATTCTTCCCTTTACACGCTATTTGACAGGGCCTGGCGACTATACGCCTTGCTGGAGCCACAAGAATTTAAAGAAGACAAAGCCGCACCAGATGGCGCTCTCCACCATCTACTGCAGTCCCTGGCAGTTTTTATACTGGTATAGTGACCCCAAGAACGTCCCGGAAGAACCGGCGCTCGACTACTGGGATCACCTGCCGGTCACATGGGACGAGACACGCGTGCTGCAGGGGGTTATCGGCAAGCGTGCTGTTGTGGCCCGACGCAAAGGTGAACTGTGGTTTGTGGGGGCGATCGCGCCGGTGGACGGGACGTTCGCGATCGCGCTGGACTTTCTATCTCCGGACAAGAAGTATACCGCGAAAATCTTTTCCGATCAGCCCGGCTCGAAAGAGGTGTCCATTGTCGAGAAGAACGTGGATCATCGCAGCTCGCTGGACGTTGATATTCCTGCTGATGGGGGTGTGGCGATTCGTCTGTCGCCTGCACATTGAGTATGGAACGCAAATACCCCATGGAGTGTCTTGTGAGATCCATCATCCAGCAAGGCTTATGATCTGGTTGTTAGCACACGGACAATTTCAGATCCGGTGCCAAAGGCACCTCCGAATCCCGAGCTGGAGCTCGGGGTTCCCAGGGGGGAAGGCCGAATCTGACGACACCTGTCCCTTCTGCTCAGTTCAGATGCCATGATACTATTTGAACCATTATGCATCGCGTAGCGTATGGCATTGTACTCTTCACATAAAAGCTTCTGGCGACGGGTGCGAACTATTTGCGCGTCATTGAAAACGGGCGGGCATCTTCAGCGGTTCCCCACGTTGACGGCTGCGGCCCCATCACAAATTCAATTGTCGCACCGTTCACGATATCGGCATGTCGCAGAAAGGTTTTATCCCATGGCTTGCCGTTGATCGCCAGGCTATGGACATACATGTTTTCGGCAGAGTTGCTTTTCGCAATGATCACGCAGGTCTTGCCGTTGGGCAGGTGCAGTGTCACATCATCAAAGAGGGGGCTGCCGATGGTGTATTCAGGCACGGAGTGCAAATAGGGATAGAAGCCCATCGCGCTGAATATATACCAGGCAGACAACTGGCCGGCGTCTTCATTTCCAGAAAGGCCCCATGGATCGTTTCGATATTCCTTCGCCAATACCCGACGGATTTTTTCTGCGGCCTTGGCTGGGGCACCGACATAATTATAGGCATAGAGCGCATGCTGGTCAGGCTCGTTACCGTGCCAGTATTGGCCGAACTCCCGAGTGCCGTGATGCCCTCCCTGCACGGTCAGGAATGCATCCATCTTGGCCTTGAACGCCGCATCGCCGCCCATCAGGTCAATCAGCCCCTGGGTGTCTTGCATAACATGCCAGAGCCACTGCCAGGCGTTACCTTCGCAATAGTCGTTGTTGCCCTTACCGGTGTAGGTCAAGGGGTCGAACGTGTCGGGATAGCTCCAGTTACCGTCCTTGTCCTTGCCACGGAAGAAGGCGGTCTTCGGATCCCATAGCTTTTTGTAGTTTTTCGCCTTTGCGTAGAAGAGCGGCACCTGTTCCTTCTTGCCCAGTGCCTCCGCAAATTTCGCGATGTTGAAATCACAATAGGCATGCTCCAGGGTTTTAGTCACGCTGATGTAGTTCGGATAGGTGACGTAGCCCCGTTCCAGATAGTCAGCCAGATTATCCCGCCGGCCCCGGCTTTCGTCGTTGACGACCGTTGCGTTCTTGTAGACCAGCTTCCACGCCGCCTCCGTGTCAAAGTCCGTGATGCCCTTGATATAGGCATCGGAAATAATGACATCGCACCAGGAACCCGGCATGCAAAAAACTTCCCGGGGGCCCAGTTTCCAGCGTGGCCCCCAGCCGCTGTCGCGGAAGTCGTCCAGCATCGTTTTGATCACGTCGAGCTGCACATCGGGGGAGATCAGGGTATAGAGCGGGTGCGCGGCGCGGAAGGTGTCCCAGGTCGAAAGCACGCTGTAGTGGCTGTGGCCGCCAGTCGTATGGACGTTACCGTCGAGTCCGCGGTACTGGCGGTTCACATCGCTGGTCAGTTGGGGATGGAACAGGGCGTGATACAGCGCTGAATAAAAGATGACCTGCTGGTCGCGCGTGCCACCTTTGATGTCAATCTTGGCCAGCTGAGCTTCCCATTCCTGAAGAGCCTCCTTCCGCACAGCCTCGAAGTCCCAGCCAGGCAGTTCCGTGTTTATGTTGAGTTTAGCGTTTTCCGAACCGACATAGGAAATACCGACCTTCACCAGCAGTTCTTCCCCCTGGGTTGTGGAAAAAGACGCGAGCCCGCCCCTTTCAGCTTCATCCTTGAAATCGACCGGCTTGCTGAACTCCATGTAAAACCAAGTCGTATGCGCTCCCCAGGCCGTCGTATGCACGCTGCCGCTGAACGCCGCCTTTCCCTCGCGCACGATTGCCCCGCTGATTTTTCCTTTACCGGCATAGAGTGCGCCCTGGCTCAAATCAATCAGCACGCTGGCCGAGTCGGATTCAGGAAAGGTGTAGCGATGGATGGC
>CAIZMS010000242.1 GCA_903934155.1 uncultured bacterium
CCAGTACCCTCGGACGGGTGATGAACCTGCTCGGAGAGCCCATTGACAACGCCGGGCCCATCGAGAGCGAGAAGCGCCTTCCCATTCATCGTCCCGCCCCGCGTTTCGAGGATCAGGATACCAAGGACACGATTCTGGTCACCGGAATCAAGGTTATTGACCTGCTCGCTCCCTACAAAAAAGGCGGTAAAATTGGTCTTTTCGGGGGGGCCGGTGTGGGGAAGACGGTGCTGATCCAGGAACTCATCCGGAACATTGCCACGGAGCATGGCGGGTATTCGGTCTTTGCCGGGGTGGGCGAGCGTACTCGTGAAGGAACCCAGCTGTACCGTGAAATGCGGGAATCCGGCGTGATCAAGAAGACTGCCATGGTGTTTGGGCAGATGAATGAACCGCCGGGTGCCCGAGCCCGAATTGCGCTTTCGGCGCTGACCGTGGCGGAATATTTCCGTGATGAACTTAAGCAGGATGTGCTGCTCTTCATCGATAACATTTTCCGTTTCACGCAGGCCGGATCCGAGGTGTCGGCATTACTCGGGCGTATTCCGTCGGCGGTGGGGTATCAGCCGACTCTCGGTACGGATATGGGTGAATTGCAGGAGCGGATCACCTCGACCAAGAACGGTTCGATTACCTCGATTCAGGCGGTGTATGTGCCTGCGGACGATTATTCCGATCCTGCGCCCGCCACCACGTTTGCCCATCTTGATGCGACGACCGAGCTGTCCCGCGCCATTTCCGAGCTTGGGATTTATCCCGCCGTGGATCCGCTGGCGTCCACCTCCACGATTCTTTCGCCCGATATTGTCGGCGAGGAACATTATCAGGTTGCGCGCGGGGTTCAGGAAATCCTGCAGCGATACAAGGAACTCCAGGATATCATCGCCATTCTGGGTATGGATGAATTGTCCGAAGAAGACCGGCTCACCGTGGAACGTGCCCGGAAGGTTCAGAAGTTCCTTTCACAGCCGTTTTTCGTGGCGGAGCAGTTCACCGGCATGAATGGTGCCTATGTCCAGTTGGCCGACACCGTTCATTCCTTCAAGGAGATCCTGGAGGGCAAGCACGACAAGATTCCGGAGCAGGCCTTTTACATGGTTGGGAATATTGACGATGTGCTCAAGAAGGCCCGCAAGTTGAGCGGGGGCGCGGCATGATGTTTCGTGTTCTCCTGTCCACGCCCGACAAGACCTTTTTCAATGGGTCCGCCGACAGTGTCGTCTGTCCCGGTCCCGAGGGGTATTTCGGCATTCTGGCCCGCCATGCCCAGATGGTGGCTGCCGTTGGAATCGGGATCCTCAAGATAGATTCCGAAGGCGTGTCCCGTTTATTCGTGGTGGACGGGGGCGTGGTCGAGGTTACCCCGGAAGAGACCGCTGTTATGGCGGATCTGGTGATTCCCGCTACCGACCCCGCCGATGCCGAAGAAAAGCTGGAAGAGACCAAGGCGCTCCGTACGGTTCCGGTCAACATTCGTTGAGTTTTTTGCGTTTCCCTAGAGTTCAACAAGGTTTCGTGTGGGGAATAGCGGGTCGCTGGTGACGTTGATCCCCAGGCGCTTTAATCCCGCCTCGTCGCCCGGCGAAGGGATATGCGTGGAATGCATTTCGCAACCCTGTAATTCCTTGAGGCTTTCCATGGCAGCCTGCGATGTCGGGTTTGATGTGGAACTGATGCTGAGTGCGATCAGGGTTTCATCCAGGGTCATGCTTTCGGTCTTGCGACCCAGGATGTCGCGCTTCAGGGTGCCAATGGATTGCGTGACATTGGGCGGGAGCAGGTGGATTTTATCCGGGATTCCGGCCAGATGCTTGATGGCATTCAGGATGACGCTGGAGGCGGCGTGCATGAGCGGTGAGTTCTTGCCGGTGATAAGGGTGCCATCGGCCAGTTCCAACGCCGCCCCGCAGAAAATTCCCAAATTTCCCTTGCCTGTCGCGGCACCATCGATAGCGGCCTGGCGGGCCGGGGAGACCACGCGGCGGTCTTCCGGGCGCAAGCCCAATTCCTGCATCAGTCGCTCGGTGCGTTGAACCGCCTCGGCATCGGCCGAGCCCATCACGTATTCGCACGAGTAGCGGAAAAAGCGCCGGATGACTTCCTGTTTGGCGGCATCCCGGACCACGGCATCATTGCAGATCCCGAAACCTGCCCGGTTGACACCCATGTCCGTCGGGGAGCGATACACAACCTCGCCACTGATGCGTTCAAGGATGCTTCTGACGACGGGGAAAACTTCGATGTCCCGGTTGTAGTTTACGCTGGTTTTTCCGTAGGCCTCAAGGTGGAAGGGGTCAATCAGATTGACGTCCCGGAGATCGGCGGTGGCGGCCTCGTAGGCGGTGTTGACGGG
>CAIZMS010000243.1 GCA_903934155.1 uncultured bacterium
AAATGCCGGAATGGTTTCCTGGTGCGAGTCGCGCCGTTGAGATCATGGCCGCCGCTACAGTGCTTCATGCCAACGCCTCCAGCTTGACCTGTGGGATTGCGTTCAGCCAGCCCCTGTGATGGGGTTTGTTGTTGGACATTGAATTGCCCCCCGATGAACGGGTATAGTTCCTCCCCTAATGAGAGTAACCGGAGGAGTATTACGGGGTCGGATCCTGAAGGTGCCCAAGGGCGATGCGGTGCGGCCTACCCAGGATATGGTGCGGCAGGCTCTGTTTTCATCCCTGGCGGCCCGGATTCCGGGATGTTGTTTTTTGGATTTGTTTGCCGGATCAGGGGCTGTTGGACTGGAAGCGTGGAGCCGGGGTGCGGGGCGGATCTGCTGGGTTGAGGGTGATGCCAAGGCCTTCCGGGTGCTTCAGGGGAATATCCAGACGTTATGCGGATCCGAAGCGGGCAAGACCGGAGATCAGGACTGGAGGACGATCCGGAGCGAGGTTTTCCGGTTTTTAAGCGGGTTTCGTGAGCTGGAGCCGTATGACATTGTTTTTGCGGATCCGCCTTATGACCGTGCGGGGGTTGAGCGGTGGGCGGTTCGGTTGCTGGATGAACTGGCGACGGCCCCGGTTCTGGCGGGGGATGGATTCTTTGTGATGGAGCAGGCGCGCGAGGAGGCGGAGGCCGCCCATCCGGCCTGGGATGTGGTGACGATGAAGGAGTATGGGGGCACGCGGTTGACGATCTATAGGAGAAGACAGCATGAGACATTCAGCGATTTATCCCGGATCCTTTGATCCCCTGACCTCGGGTCATCTTGACCTCATCGAGCGGGCTTCCCATATATTTGATCATGTGGTGGTGGCGGTGGGGGTGAATTCCCGGAAGAAAACCGTTTTCAGCGCGGAAGAGCGGATTGAAATGGTCAAATCTTCTGTGAAATCCCTGAAGAACGTCAAAGTCGATTCCTTCAATGGTCTTCTGGTGAATTACGCCCGTTCGAAGAAGATTCATGTCCTGCTTCGCGGGCTTCGGGCGTTTTCGGACTTTGAATATGAGTTTCAGATGGCGCTGGCAAACCGGAAACTGGCGCCGGAAATCGAGATGATTTTCCTGATGCCCAAGGAAACGCACAGTTACATCAGTTCCAGCACAGTTCGGGAAATTTCAGATCGAGGCGGGGATATCAGCCAATTCGTGCCTCCGTCGGTGAAGAAGTTCATTGAAAAGAAGTATTCAGGAGTCAGAAGTAAGATATGGCTATCATTATAGAACCTTGGAGAATTCCCGAGGAAGGAAAGGATGTTGAAGGTGAAGAGCTTCCGGAACTCCTTGCGCGGGAAAAGGATGCGGGGGCGAAGGCTGTTGGACCAATTCGGTACGATCTGCATGCGCAGTGCCTTCAGCACGAACTGATTGTGACGGGAATGGTGGAAGCGGAGGTTCAGTTCACCTGCTCGCGGTGTGCGGAACCATTTCAGCGGGAAGTCAGGGATCATTCGTTTTTTTGTGAAAAAGAGGTTCCCAATCTTCATGAGACCCTGGACTTGACGAATGAAGTCCGCGAAACTATTATCCTCGGCTTTTCAAATTATCCGCTGTGTCAGGAATCGTGTCGGGGGCTGTGTCCCCGGTGCGGGGTGAATTTGAATCGGGAACAGTGCGGATGTAAGCCGCTGGAGACAGAGCGGTGGTCGGCGTTGAGTGGGTTGGACAAGATTGAGGTGAAAAATGGCAGTACCTAAACGGAAGAAATCGAAGGCTAAGATCCGCACGC
>CAIZMS010000244.1 GCA_903934155.1 uncultured bacterium
GAGTATGCCCCGATGATCAAGTTCATGCGGGATCCGACACGAGGGGGTCTGGCTGCGGTGCTGAATGAAGTCGTTGAAGACCGGGCTATGGGAATTCTCCTGAACGAGTCCGACTTGCCGTTTTCCACGGGGGCCAGGGCGGCGGCAGAGTTGCTAGGGGTGGATCTGCTTCAGGTGGCGTCAGAAGGACGGATGATCCTGATTGCGGATGCCGCGATTTCCGAGCCGGTGCTGAATGCGTGGCGCAGGCTTCCGGAAGGACGCGAGGCGGCCCGTATCGGGATTGTGACGGAAACACGGGGCCGTGTTGTTTTGGAAACCATCACGGGCGGACGACGCTTGGTGGATGTCCCGCGCGGGGAGCTTTTGCCGAGGATTTGCTGATGCACGAGATGGCGATTGCGATGGCGTTGATCGAGCAGGCGGAGAAAGTCGGGCAGGAGCAGAATGCCCGGACGATAGCCGGCATTACGGTTGTGGTCGGCCGGCTGTCCGGAACGGACCCCGATGCCTTGCGCACCGTGTTCGACCTGGTGGCCGAGGAGACATCGGCCCGGGGCGCCCTGTTGACGATTGAGATGGCGAGTGGGCGTGAGTTATATATCAAGTCGATGGATGTGGATGTTGAAGAGGGTGAAACGTGAGAGGTGAGGCGTTCAATGTGTAAAGATTGCGGTTGCAGTACGGCATTAGGGAATATTCATGGGCATCATCATCATGATCATGCGCATCCCCATCCTCATGATCACGAGCATGTTCATCCCCCTGTGGAGCGGAAAACAATAGAGTTGGAGCGGAAGGTACTGGCGGAGAACGACGCCCATGCCGAGGCCAACCGGAGCTGGTTGTCGCAGCACGGGGTGACGGCGATCAACCTGATTTCCTCGCCGGGGACAGGCAAGACCTTCCTTCTGGAGCGGACGCTGGAACGTTTGCGGGGCCGGGTTTCCTGCGCCGTGATTACCGGCGACCAGTGTACCGATCATGATGCGAAGCGGTTGATGGGAAAAGGTGCCGTGGTAAAACAGATTGAGACGATCAACTCCTGTCACCTGGATGCGGCTCGGGTGGGCGCGTTGCTGCCTGAGGTCGCGGGGAACGGCGTTAAATTGCTGTTCATCGAAAACATCGGGAACCTGGTGTGTCCGGCGGCGTTTGACTTGGGGGAGCACTTCAAGGTGGCGTTATTGTCCACAACCGAGGGCGAGGACAAGCCGGTGAAATATCCCACCCTGTTCAATATGGCTCCTGTGGTGGTTCTGACCAAGATGGATTTGGTGCCTTACCTGGATTGGAGTCTTCCGAAATGCCGTGAATATTTAAACATGATCCGTCCCGGTGTCTTTGTTTTTGAATTGAGCGCCAAAACCGGGGCGGGGATGGAGGCCTGGATCGAGTACCTTGAAAAACTGGTCAAGCCTTGAAGGCCGACTCAAGCTTATCGAGCATGGTTTGCTCGGCGCTGGAAACCGGCGAGGTTAAGCCCAGGAAGCTTCCTGTGCATTCCGCGACCTTTCGGGCACGGGACAGGAAGGTGGTTTTGATTTCCCCGATTTCCTCCGGCGGCAGAACTTCGCACAACCCCCGGATATAGACGATCCAGGCGTTCAGCATTTTCTCCGGGGGCGGGCGGGTGAGCCACTTTTCAAGAAGGACATAATCGACTGATCCGGCCTTCATGCCCAGACGAGTGGACTCGGCCAGAATAATCAGGCGTTCCTGTTCCTGGACTTCCCCGTCCGCCCAGGCCACTTCCACCAGCGGAACCAGCGTGAGTGTGGCCAGAAGGTCGGCATGAACATCCAGTTCGACCAGATGCTTGAGGATCTTTTCGTTGGTGATTCCGGATACCGAAGACAGGGCCGCCTGGGTTTTTTCCAGGCGTTCCAGCTCCCTGAGTTTTTCGATTAAAATGGCGTCCTGCTTGGCGAAAAATTCGTCTTCAAGAAGGCGTCCCTGTTGTTTGAGTATTTCATCCATGGAGTGCTCCTGTTTTTGGGTTAACCGGAATGCGCCTTGAGGCGTTCCTCAATGGCTTTGAGACTGCCCAGGCGTAGCATGTCGTGGGCAAGTTTACGGGTGTCCTCGAAGTTCAGGGAGGTGATGAACGTCTGGATTTTCGGGATGCGGCGGGCGTCCATGCTGAAGGTTCGGATACCCAGGCCGATGAGGAGGGGAAGAACCCGCTCATCCGTGGCCATATCGCCACACAGGGAGACCGGCTTGCCGTGAATCATGGCTCCGTTGATCACACGATTGATGGCGCGCAGTACGGCGGGGTGGTGGGGGACATAGAGATCCGCAATGCGTTCATTGGTCCGATCCACCGCGAGGATGTACTGGACAAGGTCATTGCTGCCGATGCACAGGAAGTCGGCTTCCTGTGCGAGATCTTCGGAGAGTTCCACGGCTGACGGCACTTCGATCATGGCACCCAGTCGGGGGTGTTCATTGCAGGGAGCGTTTTCGGCTTTGAGGGACTCGATGCTTTCCTTCATGATTTGCCGTGCATCGAGGAAATCGTCCACCGAGGAAATCAGGGGGAACATCACGCTCAGGGGGCGCCCGGCACCGGCGCGAAGCATGGCCCGCAGTTGCTGCATGAACATTTCCTTGTTGCGCAGGGAGAATCGGATGGCCCGCAGTCCCAGGGAAGGGTTGTTTTCGGCGTTGCCGGGAAAATAGGATAGGATTTTGTCGCCCCCGACATC
>CAIZMS010000245.1 GCA_903934155.1 uncultured bacterium
ACCGGATCTGTACGGCGACCCGGCAGCGGGTGGAGGCGGTGATTGCCCAGTCGGGATACCAACCGAACCGGGTCGCGCGGAACATGCGGCTGGGACGCGGAACCCTCGTTGGCCTGATTCTGGCGGAGGGGACACAGGATGTCGGCGAACTGATG
Source organism: uncultured bacterium (assembly GCA_903934155.1). Classification (GTDB taxonomy): domain Bacteria; phylum Verrucomicrobiota; class Kiritimatiellia; order CAIKKV01; family CAITUY01; genus JAABPW01. The sequence continues at coordinate 156 of CAIZMS010000245.1, forward strand.
GCCGGCCTGGAGCCGGTTCTGGCGGCCGCAGGGTACAGTCTGGTGGTTGTCAGTGGTGGAACGGATCCCGTCACGATGGGGGAAAGAATCCGGCGATTGAATCATGATGGTCTGGCCGGACTGATCTATGGCCCCGGATTTCCCGTGGGGGCGTCGCCACTCCTGGCCGGACTGGGCCCGACGATGATACTGGGCCTGCCCGTCGGCGGTTTGCCGGGGGTGTACCATGAGGACGAGGCGGGCGGCCAGCCGTCACCGGTGGGGACGAGACGATCCGAGCGAAAGCGGGGGCAGGCCGCTGGTGAACTGTTGCTGGCGCTGTTGGCTGGATCGCCACCCGGCAATCGGATTATTCCTTTGGATCATAGCGCCGGCGAGGCCGCTCTCGGTCCGGCCATACCGGTGATAGCGCCGCCAGCGGTAGTTGCGCCTCTTCCGATTCCGGTTGCGCCGGTCATCGCCACTGTACCATCTCCGGAAACTCAACCCACCCCGATCATCATCGAATCCACTGTAGTAACCGGCGTCTCGCCGGTACCGGTGGCTGAAGAGGCCATCGACATGGCTTCGATCAGCACAGTACCGGCGGCACCTGAACCTATTGAGGAGCCTCCGCCGGTTATGGTCGAGCCCATTCCCGAGCCTGAGCCACTGCCGGAACCTGCCCCGAGCACAATCGAATCCGAGGAGACCCCTGTTCCAGCGCTGGAAGCCCAGAAACCCCCGCCAGAACCGGAAGGATTACCACTTGAGTCAATTCCGCCTGAAGTGATTGTACCTTCCCCTGCACCGGTCATTGAAGAAGTTCCCGTGACGGTTCTTGAGCCTGCGGTTGTCCTGGAACCGGAAACCCAGCAGAATCCGCCATCAACGGAGGATCCGGCAGAAGTTGAGTCGGATTCAATGATACCTAAGATCGAAATTCCTATAGGTACATACCCCTGATGGAACAGCGTGAAAATATGAAAGCCCTTTGGATCAATGACATACATCTGGATTTCCTGGATGATCGCGCTCAACGAAAATTCTTCAAGAATCTGGAGGACAAGAAAGCAGATTATATTCTGATCGCCGGGGACATCGCTCAAGGGCCATCGGTCACGTCATGCCTGATGAAGATGGACTCGCTTCTCAATTGCCCCATCCACTTTGTTCTGGGTAATCACGATTATTATCATGGCTCCATCACCGAGGTGCGTACACGCATCCGGGAAATGGTGCGTCTGTCCCACAATTTGCACTGGCTGAACGACATGGCTGTCACAGCGCTTTCAAAAAATACAGTCCTCATCGGGCATGATGGATGGGGTGACGGCAGGTTTGGCGATTTCCACGGCTCTCATGTCAAACTCAACGACTTTTTGCTTATCGATGAACTCAGCGCTTTAAGCCGTGACAAACTCAGGCAGAAGATACAGGCGCTCGGTGATGAGGCGGCTGATCATTTTAGAGTTGTGCTCCCGCAGGCGCTTTTGAAGGCCAATCACATTGTCGTGGTAATTCATGTGCCGCCGTTTGAACAGGCGGCCTGGCATGAGGGCAAGCCCAGCGATTCAAATTGGCTCCCGTTTTTCGCCTGCAAAGCGGCGGGTGATGTCCTAAAAGAGGCCATGATGAAGCATCCCGAGAAGCGCATGACCGTTCTGTGCGGTCATACGCACGGAAGCGGTGTCGCCAAAATATTGCCAAATCTAATCACTTACACGGGAGCCGCTCACTATGGCCGTCCGGTAATCCAAGATATTTTTGAATGGGAGTAACGCCCGTGATCTTTTTGAGGGTCAGGCAGGCCCCGTGGCTGTGTCGGGAACTTCAGTAGATGTTTTAAAGGAAATTTGAGTGAAAGATCAATTGATCGAGGCGATGAAGCCTGTTTTTGGATCCGATGAGAGACGGATCCAGCATGCCTTGTCGGTTCTGGGTTATGCGGAAACTTTGCTTAAGAGCGAGTCTGGCGATGAGCTGACGGTGGTGGCCGCCGCGATCCTCCATGACATCGGGATTCATGAGGCGGAACGGAAATACAATTCCTCCGCAGGCCATTACCAGGAAATCGAAGGGCCTCCGATTGCCCGGGCGATTCTGGCACGACTTGGACTTGATTCGGAGCGGACTGACCATGTCTGCAAAATCATCAGCCTGCATCATCATGTGAAGGGGCTGGATACACCCGAATTCCTCGTGCTTTGGGATGCCGACTGGCTTGTGAATATCCCCGATGAATTTCCCGGCTGGGAGGCAGCGCGGTTAAGCCCGATAATCCAAAAAGTGTTCGCGACTAATACCGGGCGGCAGCTTGCGGAGACAGTGTTTCTTACCACTGGTGTTCCGCCCGGAACAATCGGACATTCGCGGGAGGCAGGCTCTTGAGGACTTCCGAAACCGGACGGGGTTCGCCGGGGAGGCGGAGAAAAGGGCGAACATCCGATAGGGGTTGGAGGACGAACCGGCGGTGTGCCCACTTGGGGTGGGGAAGATCCAGAATGCCGTTGGCCTGACTGATATTTCCCGCATACAGGATATCAATATCGATCGGGCGCGGCGCATTGCGGTCCTCGGTACGCACACGACCCATATCGGCCTCGATTTTGTGAACGGCGTCCGACAACGCGGCA
>CAIZMS010000246.1 GCA_903934155.1 uncultured bacterium
GCCACGCGCCGGGCCTTATCCAATTCACGAACCGCATCCGTGTACGCGGAAAGCGACTGCTCGGCGGTTTTTGAAAAATCGTACTTCAGGAACAACGCACTCGCGGTCTCCGCCGTTTTCACCTTCAACTCGGCGCTATCCTGGGCTAATTGATCCCGCACCAGTTCCGTCTTCGCGACAAACTGTTTCTCAAAAAGCCGCCGCGTCCCGTCCAGGGTGGCTTTGGCCTGACCGAGCTCCTTCTGTGCCGCCTGTAAATCGTCCTCAAACTTGCGCAACTTCTGCTTGGCTTCACCATCTCCCAATTCCTCAATACTGGCATATCGGGAGAAATCAATGGCTTGCGTGGACACCTCTGTCGGATTTGACTCACGGGCCTCCGTCATGGGGGTGAGGCTCTCAATACTGTTGGTGCCGGCTTCCGTCAGGATCTTATCAAGACCATGCTCCTTGATAATCCGGGCGGTAACGGTATCGCCCAGGAATTTATCAAAATCCATCCGCGCAAAGCGGGCCTTCTGCTCAGCGGTCTTGATGTCGCTTTGGTTCTGATTCACCTGAATTTCATAATTTTGCTGCGCATCCGTCAGGTTGGCGGCCGCCTGCTGATACTGGATTTCCTGCTGGGCGATCTGCTTTTGCAATTCCGACGAATCCAGCTCGACCAAAACCTTCTTGCTCTTCACATCCGCTTCAGTGACGAGATACCCTTCCTCAACAATCTTCAAAATCTTCGTGCCCTGATGGCCCACGCGGACTTCGCATTTGATTTCCTGCGATTCAAGAGCCTTCAGGCTACCCCCTTCGAGCACATTGATCTCCAGGGTCCCGCGCCGCGCGGAGAAGGCAAGCTCCTTCACCGCCGACCCGCCGCGGCCCGGCCACCCCCACCAGCCGAGCAGAACGAGAACGGCGGCCGCTGCGGCCATTTTCCGCCAGCGCGGCTGACGCCGGATGAAATTCAGAATTTTACCTGGTTTTAACATCCTTCAGATCCTCCCACTGCCCATTGTCCTTGATGTAAAGAATTCCCATGTTGTTCCAAAATTGCAGCCGCGCAATCGTATGCGTCACGAGTGCTTTCGTCCGCTGGTTTTTCGAATCAATCAAGGCGTTTTGCGCATCCACCTGATCCTGCGCCTTGGAACGACCCCATTCCGCCAGAAGCCCCTGTTCCTCGACGCGCCGCTCGGCGAGCCGCACGCCGATTTCGCTAATTTCGAAACTCCGCTTGGCTTGATCAAGCGTCCGCCAACTTTCCCGAACCTCGAGCTTGATCTGGTCTTCCTGCTCCTCAAGCGTTCGGGCGGTTTTGTTCCGGGCAATCAGGGCAGCCCGGTACGAATTACGCGCTGCGGTTCGATCCAATCCGGGATCAACATCCAATCCGGCGCTCCACGAATAACGCCGATCGTCGGGCATGGAAAAACGCTCCTTTTTGCCACTGCTGATACTCGCGTCAGCGGAAAGGGAAACCGCCGCCCTGAGGCCATCCTGCGCCAGCAGCACCTTTCGCTCCGCATCCGCGAGGCGATCCTTGATACTCATGAAATCCAGCCGCGCCGCCAGCGCCAACCGCGTGGAATCATCCACGCTGATGTCAGGATGATGAATCTGCAACGCAGCCAATTCACGGTCATCCAGCACGAGATGGGCGTCCACCTTGAGGCCGAGCTGTATTTTAAAATTATCGAGCGCCTGCCTGTAGCTCCGTATCGCATTGATCCAGGTCCCTTCGGCGGACAACTCCTGCTGTTCCTGCCGACCCAGATCCGTTCCCGCGACCCGGCCTTCCTGCGCCAACGCACGCGTTCGATCGGCATTCTTCCGGGAGGACTGCAGGTTCAGATAACTGTTGCGCACGGCATCACGATTGCTCAGCACATCATAGTAGGCGGTGGCGATCTTGACGCTGAAATCCTTCCGGAACTGGGTGAAATCCCGTAGGTCATAAAGCAAATCGCGCTCCGCCTGCAGAAGATTTTCCATTTCCTGCTTGAATCCAGAGTTGCGTAACAACGGCCGAACGAACGTGGCACTCAGTTTCGACGACGTCGCCAACCGCGGATCTCCGCTCACAAAGCGAAGAAAGTCCGTCGTAAAAGCCGTCGTGATCCTGCCCAGATCACGAACCAACCAGTCAGTTCCCACCGAGCCGCTGGAACTGACCTTGCGCTCCTCAACAAAGTTGTCGCTTAAAGCAGGGGTTTCGGTGGCTTCCGAGGAATACGCCCCTTTGGCGCCTGCCGAAAAGATCGGCGTGTATTCATGACGGGCCAGCGTCAGTGCCAGGGCGGAAAGATAGAGCTGCTCCTTTCGCGATTGATAGTTGCGACTGTGGTGGATGGCAATCCCCAGCGCGTCCTCCAACCGCAGGATGCGCGCCCCACGCTCAGTCGCACCCTCCGGCCCGAAGAAGTCCACAGCATTCGTGAAGCCGGGCAGATTGCCCAGGGGGAGGGCGTTGGTCTGCTCGATGCTGAAGGCTGCATCCATGTTCTTCACCAGCGGGGTTTTCTCCCGGATCACGCCATAAGCCGCCTTGTCCGCGGATTTCCGGTAATGACTGGACGTGCAGCCCACCAGGGCAACAAGCACCAACAGCACCGGAATTGACTCTCGTAATAATCTCTTTGTATTTACTGACATCGTGTGCAGCCGATATTCTGTTTTACCCGCGGAATGGCCGGATGATGAACTTACAGGAGCGAATCTTCAATGGTTTTTTCTTTTGCGGGAGCCTGCTTTTCTGATATAACTAAGCGTTTATGGAAACACGTAATTCGTTCACCTTTGAGTTATCGGAAACCCAGCAGGCCGCCCTGATCATGATCCTGGAAGGGGGGAATTTCAAGGCCGCCACCGTACCGTATTCCATTATTGCCGTGGACGCCGACCATTGCCGGGTCGTGCTCTACCAGTCGGGCAAATGCGTCGTTCAGGGCAAGGGCGCCCAGGATTTCGTAACCTTTACCCTCGAACCCCTCGTCCTGATGGCGGCCCAGGTCGGCTACGAGGATATCCTGAACCCCGAGGCACTGGCCCCGCACATCGGCGTGGATGAAAGCGGGAAAGGCGATTTCTTCGGGCCCATGGTCATTGCCAGCGCCTATACCGACCAGGCCATCGTCGAAAAGTTCCGCGAAATCGGGGTGCGGGACAGTAAGAAAATCACCACCGACAAGCGTATTCTGGAAATTGCCCGGGAAATCCGGAAGATTCTCGGCAACCGCTTCACCCTGATCCAGATCAGCCCCGGAAAATACAACCAGCTATATTCCAAAATGAGAAGCGTCAACGCCATGCTCGCATGGGGCCATGCCCGGGCCATCGAGAACATGCTGGACATCATCCCCACCTGCCCCCGCGCCATCTCGGACCAGTTCGGCAGCAAGGAACAGGTCCAGCGTGCCCTGATGCACAAAGGCCGGAAAGTCGAACTGGTCCAGATGCACAAGGCGGAATCGGATCTCGCCGTGGCCGCCGCCTCCATCCTTGCCCGGGAAGCCTTTGTGCTGGGCCTGAAAAAACTGGGCGACCAGCATGGCGTCAAACTCCCCAAGGGTGCCTCGGATCTCGTCCAGATTGCCGCCGTGGAACTCATCAAGAAACACTCCCCCCACGTGCTGCTGGAAACCGCCAAATGCCATTTCCGAACCACGGATTCGGTTCTCGCCCGCGTCCAGCAGACCCGGTCTGTCCTCGGCCCCGCCGGGGCCGCCGTATCGGCCCCCTACGACCGCTCGAAGTTCAGCGGGGGAAAGACGAAGAATTCAGAAGCCAGAAGTCAGGAGACAGAATGAGGACCGCCTCTCTGCCCATGCTCTATGCCGCACGGCTGGAAACAACCAGCCAGCTGGCGGAGCGGTATGATGACGCCTGCGTTGAGGGCGGGGATGATGAGTGCACCGCCTGGTTCGGTGCCGACCGCGATCTCGCCATCATCGAGTATTACTGCAGCACCCGCGCCGAGGCGGAACACCGCCTGGCGGCCATGATGTCGTTTTTTGAATCCCGCCGGGGTAATGATCCCCTGCTGGGAGCCATACGGGACTTACCGGCCGAAGACTGGGCGGAAAGTTGGAAAAAATTCTTCCATGTCGAAAAAGTCTCCATCCGGGTCTGGATCAAGCCGACCTGGGAATCCTGCACCCCCGCCGCAGGCGAAATCATTGTCGAACTGGATCCGGGCATGAGCTTCGGCACCGGCCAGCATGGCACGACGCGCGGTTGCCTGCAAATGATCGACCGCCTCGCGACCACACCCGGACTCCGCCTGGCCGATATCGGCTGCGGCTCGGGAATCCTGGCCATCGCGGCGGCCAAACTGGGATATCGTGACCTGATCGCCCTGGACAATGATCCCGATGCCGTACGGATCGCCACCGAAAATGCGGACTTGAACGGCGTCGCCAGCCAGATTCGGTTTGTAACCGGAGATTGTTCCGTCGCCGGGCTCGACCACTCCCACGATATCGTGGTGGCGAACATTCTGGCCAATGTGCTGATCGCCAACGCGAGCGTCCTGATGGGATATCTCGCCCGTTCCCCCGCCGCCCGCCTGATCCTCTCTGGAATTCTGAATCCCCAGGCCACCGATGTTCAGGCCGCCTATGAAGCCTGCGGCATGACCCTGGTCGAATCCCTCCAACTCGGCGAGTGGACAACCCTCTGCCTGAAGCCCACCCCATGAGCCGCCCGCCTATCACCCACCAGATTCTGATCAACTGGGCCGGCCAACGGGTCTTCCAGGATGCAAAAATTCAAGTCGAACGCGGTCTGGTTCAGGAGGTGGCCTATGAAGCGCCGTTCGTAACCGGAACCCTGCTCTGGAGCAACCGTCCGCTCAAGACCTCCGTCAAGATTCTCCAGGATGGCTCCGCCCAAAACCATTGCCCCTGTCGCGACAGCAAGGAGCGCGGCATCATCTGCGCCCATGTCATCGCCCTCTGCATCGAACTGATCCGTCGCTCCAACAATCCTGAAATCGAAGCCAAGCGCCAGGAGGAGCTGAAACGTGCCGAGCGCATCGCCAAATTCAACGAGGCCGCCTATGTCAAGCGCGCCAGAACCGGCACACCGGGCAGCACGGATGCCCAAATCCGGCTGACCTTGAAACCCGGCTGGCGTCAGGGCGTCGCCACCCAGCGCATTCCCATTCGGTGTCTGGTTCTGATCGGCGGCCAGGAAGTGCTGCTGGATCAGATTCCGCACACGGTCACACTCGGGCTCAACCAGAAGGACGAATCCGTCCTGTTTGTTCTCGAGGACATCTGCGAGGGCCCCGCCCGGAGCGACATGGAACTCCGCCCTCAGGATTTCGTCTCGCTCCTGCAATTGCTCCAGGGACTGCAAATCCTGGAGGAGGGCAATCCCGACCCCATCACAGTGACCGCCACGCGCCTGACATCCTATCTGAACCTGGATCTCGACCGGGATAACGGCGAACTGATCCTGATGGTTCACACCGAAATCCCCTTCCGGAAGGCCGCCGAAATTCCCCTCTACATTGTCTCCGGCCGCCACGGCTGGGTTTTTGGAGCCAACCATTTCTGGCCTCTGGAACAGATCCTTCCGGACCCCGTCCGATCCATCTACAGCGAACCGGTGATCATTCCCCGTGGTTCGGTGCCCCGTTTCATGAAAACGGAACTCCCCCTCCTATCGAGCTTCATGCGGGTGGAGAGTGACCTTTCCCCCGATCTCTTTACCATCGACCCGGGCCAGCCGAAATACAGACTGGTGGTGAGGGGAAGTCCGGCCTCTCTGGCGGGAACACTTCACGCTGAATACAACGGCTTCAGCCTCGTGGCAGGCAAAAACGACCCCAAGGGACATTTCGCCATTCCGGATCCAACAGACTTCCTCCGCTACATGGTCCGGAACCTGGAGGCCGAGAAAAAAGGCATCGACCAACTTGCCAAGTACGGTTTCGCGGGGGAAACCGGCGATATCCTGACCCCCATCGTGGGCTGCCGAGAGGTGCTGAATTTCCTCGGAAGCCATGTCCCCGCCCTGCGCCGGAAAGGCTGGCGCGTGGAAATGGAAGGACGGGTTGAAGGCTTTATGGAAGGGGCAGAGTTCGCCACCCCGGTTGTTCGCATCACGAGCCAGAACGAGTCCGCAGGCTGGTTCGAAGTGGGTTTCGACTTTGAGGATGGCAGCGGAAACCGCCTCACCTCCGCCGAGATTCAGCGTGCTCTGCGCAAGGGCGATTCCTATGTTGAGAGCGGGGGTCGGACGATTCTCCTGGATGCCGAGGCCATCGACGCCATGATCGAGGTCTTTCGCGACTGCTCTAGTGGGGAAAGCACCCAACCCGGTGTTTTCCGGATGCCCTCCGTCTATGCTTCCTACGTCAAGGCCTCACTCGACGCTCTGGACGGGGTGGATGTCGAGGCTCCGCAAGCTTGGCGCACCGCCGCGGATCGTCAGTCGAAGGGGTTGTCCATCGAGCCCGTCACCCTGCCGGCTTCACTGGAGGCCACTCTCCGCCCCTACCAGAAGGAGGGCGTCAACTGGCTGCGCTTCCTGGAGGCCAATACATTCGGCGGCATCCTGGCCGACGAAATGGGCTTGGGGAAAACCCTTCAGACCCTGAGCTGGCTGGAGATGGAACGCTACCATCCCGCCGTCCGCGGGAAGCCCTGCCTGATCGTTTGCCCTACCAGCCTGGTGTTCAACTGGGCGGAGGAAGCCCAGCGGTTTACGCCCTCGCTCAAGGTGCTGACCCTTTCAGGCGTCGACCGGCACGCCAAGTGGGCGGAATTGCCTAACGCCAACCTGGTCATTACCTCCTACGCGTTGCTCCGGCGCGATGCGGAGCATTATCGCAGCCATGAATTCGGGGTTCTGGTACTGGACGAGGCGCAGCATATCAAGAACCGGTCAACGCAGAACGCCATTGTCGCCAAGGAAATGAAGGCATTCCACAAGGTGGTTCTCACGGGAACGCCGATTGAGAATAGCGTGTCGGATCTCTGGTCGATTATGGACTTCCTGATGCCGCACTATCTGGGATCCCACGACAGCTTCCGGCACAATTGCGAGATTCCCATTGCCCAGGGCGGACCGGAGGGTGAAGTCGCCCAGGCCCGGCTGCGCCGGAAACTCCAGCCCTTCCTCATGCGGCGCCTGAAAACCGAAGTCGCCCGGGATCTGCCTCCGCGTATCGAGCGCATTGCCGCCTGCACACTCAGTCCGGATCAAAAGGCGGTCTACAAGCAACTCATCGACAATTCCCGAAACAAGCTCACCAACCTGGTCGCGAAGCAGGGCTTTGACAAATCCCGCATGGAAGTCCTCAAGACCCTCCTGCGGCTCCGGCAGGCTTGCTGCCATCTCGACTTGCTCCGGATGGAGGGACTCAAGGTCGAGGCTCCCTCGGCCAAGATGGAACTGTTCATTGAACTGCTCGACGAGGCACTGGACGGCGGGCACC
>CAIZMS010000247.1 GCA_903934155.1 uncultured bacterium
GACATCACGTATTCTTCGAGGACGGCGCAGCCCAGGAACGGGCGCGGGTTTCACGGGGACTACACCCCTGGAGTTTCTTGACCAGCCGGGAAAAATGAAAAGGGCTCTGGAATCCGCACCGGTCAGCGATTTCAGCCACAGTCAACCCCGTGGCCGAAAGCATGGCGATCCCCTTCTGGGTACGCAGACGCCAGAGGTAACTGTCCGGAGTGAGCGCGGTGACACGGACAAAGCGGGTAATGAGCGCATTCCTAGAACAACCAGCCATGGCATGCGTGGTTGCCAGACAGTTGGACTGGGAGTAGTGATCCTCCATGTGGCGCAGGGAACGCACTACACAGGGATCCGCGCCAGCGGTACCGGGCGGCGATCGCGTCATGGCAAGATATTCGGCCCCCACCGCGAGAGCGAGACATTCAACGACACGTTCAGATATCTCCCCTTGGACGGGTCCGATCAAAAAGGCATCAGCCAGGAGCTTCTCAAATAACGGCGAAAGCGTCGCCTCGACTGGAGCCTGGACAAGTGCGTGGCGAAGCGCATCATCGGGCAGATCGGGACGAAACGAACACCAGGAGTGGTGAGTTCGGATTTCGGCTGAAAATCGAAATTCCTCCCGATGTTGCGGCAAAAATAGATAAACCATTCCGGGTTTTAATACACGCGCCTTTCCGTCAACCAGTACGTCACAGGCTCCATGATGGAGCAGAACAAATTCAATGTCTTTTTGAATACGGGGACCGCAAAAACCAGCGGGTTCATACACTACCTGTCCAAAGGCGGCACGGGGTGAGCGAACATGACGGTCATCCCATTTCACATGGGTTCCATCGTAATTCAGACTTTTCTTTTTCTGCACCATGACAACTCCCTGGTGATTCTCAACGAATGCTCCTGCCATAATCCGCTTTCAGCACCGCCTTGTCAGGAATAAAATATACGCTCACCCCTACCTCTTCTGAGTAAATCGATACACACCGGTAAATATTGTAATAACATGCAGAATTTGTTTCATTGTAGGACAAATTGACCATGAGACAATCCGGCCCCATTCCTGCTGATGGCAACTTAGCTGCTTTCCCGCGCGGCGGAGTCGCTCCCCGCGACCGCCTTACCCGGTTGGTGGACGAATATGGACATGGAAGCGCGAAGCGACTGCCCCAGCACAGGAATCCCGGGCTGGAAATCGTTTATCTGCGGCACGGCCACTTGAACTGGGAATATGAGGGGCGTCGGGAAACCCTCTCGCCCGACTCGGTTTTTTTTACGTTGCCCTGGGAAACCCATGGCAGCAGCTCGGAATTTGAACCCGGCCATGAATGGTATTTCGCCGTCCTTCGTTTGACCGGAAAAAATCTTAGCCAACCGGGATCGTTTTCATTTCCCCGTCAACTTGGACTTTCCGCCCCGGACAGCCGTTCCATTGCGACACATCTTCGGAACGCTCCACGCCGTGTCTGGCCGGCCACCCCCCTGATCCGTTCACTTTTCCCGTCATTAGTCCAGGAATTAGACATCACGGGCCCCTTCCATGAACGGTATGTGGCACAGTTACTGGCCCTGCTTGTGATTGAACTCGCCCGCATCCTGTCCTCCAGCAATGATCCCTCACCGCACGTCAACCGGGCCTCTTCAACAATTAATAAGTTTCTAGCCGAGTTGGAAAGTCGCTGTGAGGAGCCCTGGATTTTGGACGGTATGGCGGCACATGTAGGGCTCAAGCGAACTCAGTTTTCCACCTTGTTCCATCATCACACGGGTGACACACCTATTCTTTACCTGAACCGGCTGCGTGTTGAAAAGGCACGACGCCTGCTGGCGTCAACCCAACGCCCCATCACCGAAATTGCCTTTGAGTGCGGATTTGCATCAAGCCAGTACTTTGCGGAAGTATTCCGTGCGCTCACCGGTAAAACAGCATCGACCTACCGAAGAGACATCCGACAGGAATCACTGATTCATCCAACAGGCTTAGGTAGAAATATTTCCTGGAAAAAGTTGCGGGCGTACCGGTCGGTCATCAGGGACATATGATCAATGACGATCTGTGACAACGACGGACGGTCGCGTTTCCCGTACATCTTCTCGATGAAGTGATGAAGTTCCCTGACGGCCAGTGGATCCTTATCGGACACCACACCCCACTGATTCTGCCGACGAGATGACAGTTCCCTTTGTTCGAAATCAAAAATCGTTGTCAGCATATTCTCGGCGCGAACCGCATATTCCTTGAGCAACGGGTGAAAGTAGATGTTCTTGCAGTTATAGGCATAAAGCTGCCTGAACGCCTCAAACACATCGTCTGAAAATCCAATTCGATCAGGCGTCTTGAGATTGGTGCGAATCATGTCCGTTACCAGATTATTGATAATCGTGCGGTTATCCTCCCCCAATACCTTGATCACGGCCTTGGGGAGAGGCGGCATTTTCCCGAAGACACTTAAGGCGTCCTCATAATCCCGCCCCGAGTAGGCGATTCGGTCAGCTAGCCTGACCACACAACCCTCCATCGTAAGAGGCACCACACCGCGACGGCGGATCTTTCCCAAGGCAGGCCCCGGCTTGGCCCGGGGAGTAAGGGTTTGTTCCGTACTTTCTCCGCAATGGCAGACAATACCGTCGCGGACTTCGTAAGTCAGATTCAACCCCCGTTCCTCCGTAGAGGGGCGGAACGCCAGTTGATCCACGACGCGAAGACTATGGAGTTCATGGGCAAATGACTGGGCCGAATCATTCCGCTTCCACAACTTATCCAACACGGTTTCGCCAGCATGCCCAAAAGGGCCATGGCCCAGGTCATGACCCAGGGCGATGGCATAAGCCAGATCCTGATTCAAACCAAGGGCGCGGGCGACAGTCTGGGCGATGGAGGCCATGTACAGGGAATGGTCAACCCGGGTCGACACATGGTCACTTTCAGGAGAAAAAATGACCTGGGTCTTGTAGCGCAACCGCCTAAAAGCGGTACAATGCAAAATCCGGTGAGCATCCCTCTGGAAGCACAACCGTATCGGGTCTTCGGGTTCGTTCCGCTCACGGCCACGACTGACTGAACTGCGGGTGGCCAGTGGATGATCCAGGATTTTTCCTTCGCGCTCCTGTGCAAGTTCTCTGAGCGTCTTCGTCATAGAATATTCCTGCATCAACCCACATCCACCCGCCTCGACCACTGCCCGGTTATTTTTTCGCGACGGAAAACCGATAGACAATCGTATTGTGATAGGTCTGTCCGGGGTTCAGCGTCACCGACGGAAACTGGGACTTGTTTGGTGAGTCAGGAAAATGCTGGGGTTCCATGCAAAACCCGTTCCGGAATTGGTAGGCTATGCCACCTTTCCCCACATTGGTTCCATCCAGGAAGTTTCCGGAGTAAAACTGGAGCCCGGGCTCCGTGGACAACACTTCCATGATCCGTCCCGTTGTGGGCTCCTGCACGCGAGCCATGCTGGTCAGCTTGCCGACGGTTTTTTTGAAGACCCAGTTATGATCATACCCGAGGCCAAATTTCAACTGCTGATCCTCGGCCTTGATGCGGGCACCGATCGTTGTCGCCTTGCGAAAATCAAACGGAGTCCCCTCGACAGGCTTCAGCTCCCCCGTCGGGATCAAGGTGCTATCCACCGGGGTAAACGCATCGGCGGAAATCTTGACCGCGTGATTGAGGATATCCCCTTTCCCGGCCAGGTTGAAATAGGAGTGGTGGGTCAGGTTGCAGACGGTCGGTTTATCGGTTGAACCCGTGTACTCGAGGCGAAGTTCATCTTTGTCCGTAACGGAATAGATCGCCGCAACAGACAATGCTCCAGGATAGCCTTCCTCTCCATCCGGACTGACATACTTCAGTTCCAGCGTCGCATCAGGCTTGTCCTTCAGGATGGTGGCGCTCCAGATCACCTTGTCGAATCCCTTGATGCCGCCATGCAGGTGGTTTTCATTATTATTGGTTGCCAAGGTGTATTGCGCCCCATTCAGAGAAAACTTTCCCTTCGCAATTCTGTTACCATAACGTCCAACCAGGCAGCCAAAATATGGACTGGCTTTGATGTAGTCGCCTAAAGTGTCATACCCTAGCACCACATCCCCAAGAGCACCACTCCGGTCAGGCACCTTCAGCGACACGACCGTGCCGCCGTAGGTCATAATCCGGGCTTCCATGCCTTTGCTGTTTTTCAGGGTATAAATTGAGACTTCCTTGCCATCAGGAGTCTTCCCAAACGGTTGTGATGTAACACTTCCTGCCCCGAGAACTGATCCCGCCGCCAGTACTGCCGTCAAAAATGCCGTTACCGTATTCATCTTGTTAATTCTCCTCGTCTCAACGATTGAAGTATAAACACACCACGAAACCTTTGCGCCAGAAACTAGCACTTTTTCACGCTGCGAGATATCACTTTTTCTATCTGATTTCTCCTTCTCCAGACAAGTCTGCATTGAATTCAATAACCTGACTCTTGACCAGGCGATCGGACTCAATCGAAACTTTTCCGGTCAACCCCGATGCCGTCACCAGGTACATACGCTCCGAGCCCGGCGCCAACCCCTTTAGCGTTTCCTGGGCACGCACTCCACCTACCGCCACGAAGGCGTCGTGGTAGAGTGGCGCGACTCCTTCGTTGGCCATCGTCAAACGCGACAGTTTACCGTCGGATTTAAAAGCCTTCACGCGGAAGCGATAACCGCATGCTTGTCCCGCCTGACGGATACATTCCATTTTTTGATAGTTCGGCTGATCATTGCCGATCATAAAGGTAATGTGAAAGGCGCCGGCCGCCTTCAGAAACGGAACGCCGTTAGGCCCCGACAACGATAGCGCCTCTTTCTGATCCCTATTATTATAATAACTGAGCTCCCCCCCCGTCGGCGCACGAAGAAAGCGTTCACGACCGAAAAAGTTCCAATTTTTCTCATTCACTTTGGCGTGTTGTTTGCAGAGGAATGAATCATCAAAAAGGCCAAAATTCAGATTAAGCAGATCAGAATCCGCCTCCATGGGCGAATAGTCACTGTCCGCGGCATCGACAGAAATCATCCACGGCGTTTCCCGAAACACCTTGCCGAGGTGCTTCAGGAATTCCGCCTGAAACGGTTTGTCCGGGAATGTTCGCCCCAAAATGCAGGGGCCATCGTAAATGTGATATTCCGCCCACAATCCGAACCCGGTCTCCAGAAAAGCCAGGCGCCGGTCCCGGTCGTAGCGTTCGGCAAACTTCGTGTAGAATTCCAGGACAAATCGTCTCCACTCCGCGTTAGACCAGTCAGGAAACCCGGTGTCCTGTTTCTCGCTTTTGCCCCGTGTCCCCTTGTAATCAGGTCGTCTTTTGATGTAATCCGGAACGGTGGTTTGCTGGCCGGGATGGGTATCATAAAACCGAAGGATCGCCTGATGATTCCGACCGGAAATGTCATCCAGAAGCTTTTCCAGTTTGCTCCAGTCGTACTTCCCGCGTTCACGAACAATGTCATTGTAGCGGCAGTAGGAGTATTCCAATTGAATGGCATCCGTGGCGTTATGATCGGAGTCTGCCCAAAGGACGATTCCAGTCATTGGCTGAACCAGTTTAATGCGACTCTGCAAGGGAACAGAGCGGAATGCCTTTTCTCCGCCCATCGCGCCATCGGCTAAGACCAATAGAAGAAGACCCAGGACAAGCATTATCCCATTCTTCAACACGCCAGACACACATCTCTGAAACCGCTTCATGCTATTCCCAGCTGAAAACAAAAGACTTATATGCCTTGAGGGTGGCGGAATCGAGGTTAATGTTGAAGGTCATGCTCCAAGTCTGGCTGAAATTATCATAGTCCGTCTGCCAGAATCCCGTATCGGGAAGCCCCTGCTCAACTGGAGTCAACTTGTCGCCATCTTGTTTGGAGAGTTTATAGCCCTTGTAATTCTTCAGGCCCGTGAATGTGATCGGCGCATAGCCGATACCGCCCGTGATTGAAAAGCTTGCCTTCTGCAGGACTGAGACGGCGATCTCAATCGGGTAACTCTGAAGCAATGTTCCCTCCCGCATCGCAACCTTGAGATCATTCCCCGCCGCCTCTCTTCGGACCATTTTCCAGGTGTTGACATCCCGCTCCAATGCCACGGCAAAGTCCATGTTCGGCCCGAAATAGAGACTGGCTTTTGACGGAAAGATCACCTGTTCGATTTCGATGTCGACAAAATCTCCCGGCAGCAAGCGCTTGAGTCCCTGTGGTGGCGCGAGCTCTGCGGCAACCCGGAAATTGTTCTTACCACACTCGGTCATATAAGTTGAAAGGCAAGGCATGTCACATTTTTTGGAGCCGAGAATAGGGTTCCATTTGCGGACAATGAATCCCCGCCGCCGACATTCCCTGCCCATCCCCATTTCTTTCCCTCCGCATTCGTCATCAGGAACGGACGCATATCGGTTATAAAAGCGCGTCGCTGTGTGCGACCGGGTGAGTAGCAGATCGTTTCGCCAAAACTGCCGAGGGCCGCTTCATCCCACATCATATTGTGACCCCACCCGATGAGTGAGAGCTGGGCATGTGATGCCGCAGGCACTCCCCCCCATCGCGCATAGTTAATGGCATACTGGTAATACCGGGTTGTCAGGGGTGGAACCGTGATGACGGTTGCCCCGTGAGCCCAGGGCCCCGCGTATCGGAGCGGCTCTTTCCCCTTATGCCAATTTTTTGATATCTGGACGGGAATAACCGTGGGAATACCGGCCTCATCCAGGATCATTGAAGTGAATCCCGTGAGTGATTGGGGTCGGGTGTCGAAATGCAGCCTGAAGGTTTTCGGGTTCGCCGTATTATTTCTCAGCACAAACGGCCACTTGTCGAGATCATCCAGATGATCTTCAGGATAAAAGGTAGCGGATGTGTTTCGCCATTTTTGATTATTAATGGTGATGACATGGCCACCATTACCCTCGGGACAAAGAACCGACACGCGGGTCTTCTTCGTCGTAACAGCGGTCACATCTTCCATACTCGCCCGATTGGAAGGCGTGACAAGATTCAGGACAACCAGCGACTCGCCAGTCTATTTGCCGCTCAGTTCACTTAGTTTCAGAGGAAAGCTTTTGATTACCTTGCCGCTGGCATCAATGGCCTTGAAGGTAACAGTCGGGTCTTGTATGGCGAGATCAAAATCCAGTTGGCCCCAGAAGTTTCCTTCATTATACGACCAGACTGCTTCTTTGCGGGTCTGGTGCGTATGACCATTGGTCATTTTCGCAGAAACGAATTCCCACAGCGTATAACCTTTTGGCCGGTCCGTCTTCCAGATATCGGTGCGGTGCCGATCTCCAGCGATCAGGACAACCCCGCTGATTTTCTCCGTGTCGATGAGATCAAAGATTTCATCCCGCTCTGCGCGGAACTTCCCACCACCCCAGGAATCCCTGCCGCCCTTGTCAGCCTTTTCATTCCACATCGTTCCAGACGCCAGAATCTTAAATTTAGCCGTTGATTTCTTTAAGGCGGCCAGTAACCATTTTTTTTGCTCCAGTCCCAACATCGTGCCCGGTTTTTCCTTTCCGGTTCGATAGAATCGCCCATCAGTCATGAAGACCTCGACATCGCCAAGAGTGAAATTGTGATAGGTTGCAGGCGACTTGGGCTCTTCCCCATAAAAGGGATTGTTCCAGTTCTGCTTGAAAACCTTGAGATTGGTGAGCTTCCAGGGTGCCTCCAAACCCGGTCCGCCGAAGGAATCATTGATCCCCATGTCATGATCATCCCATACCGCGTAAGTCCCGACACAGGCAATCGCTTCACGATATTCCTGACGCAACATGCGCCGGTAGTAATTCATTCGCTGGGTATCGCGCCTGTCAGTGGCATCAATATACACATTGTCGCCAAGCGCGAGATAGGCCAACGGTCGTTTCGAGGCCATAACGCGCCAGATTCCTTCATTGGGTGGGTTGTAACAAGCGCCGGACCCGAAAGTGACCGAGAATGAAACCTTCTGTCCCTTTTCCGGCGCTGTTTTGAATCGGAAGTAGTCCTTTTTAATCTCCTTGCCGTCGAGCAGGATGCTATAGGAATAGTCCGTGAACGGCTTCAAGCCCTCAATTGTAGCAATACCTGTGAAATCCGACTCTGCACTGGTTTTCACGACATCCGACTTGACGTCTCCCACGACAACCTGGAATGAAGCCGGCCCGGCGCTACGAATCCAGAATTTCGCTGAATTGGGCGTGAGCACTCCGATCATGGGCCCGTTAAACAGTTTCAAGTCATGCTTCTGAATCAAGCCCTGGAAAGCCGGCTCCTTAAGAAGGTCGGCCATGCCGCCTTCAGGGCCAAATCGGCATGAACTGGAATCAAGCGTTGTCGAACTGATCCACACGCCACCCATAGCTTTGATCATATAGGGATCAAGGTCGAGCATGACCGGATCGGTTTCACCCTGTGTTTTCGGTTCATAGGCAAAGGCACCATAAGCGAGAACCGAAAACACTGAAATAGCTGAAAAAAGCTTCATACACATACTCCTCTTTGTTTACTGCTTTGAAATACATTCCGGATTCGGGCTTGTCGGCAGGGTAGCCTTCCACTCAAGAGCCAACTTACTGAGTCTGGAAACTAGCTCCGGGTGCTCCCTTGAGACATCTCGGGCTTCCGCACGATCATTGGGAACGTGGTGCAATTCAATACGCTTCGCATCGTCAGTCATGACCAGCTTCCAGTCCCCTTCCCGCACCCCCAACTGCGGCCACCAATCGGGCTCAACTTTGCCACCCGTCCATTGCCAGAAAATTGGCTTGCTGCGCTTTAGAGGTCTTCCGTTAAAGGCAGCCAGAACATTCTCCCCGTCAGGAGTGTAGTGGGCGGGGAGGGTTGCACCTGCGACCGCGCAAAATGTCGGCAGCAAATCAACAGCCGTCAGAACCGTGGAATCATTCTTCACGCCCTCAGGAGTGTGTCCCGGCCAACGCACAATAAACGGAACCCGCACGCCGCCCTCGAACAGGCTACGCTTGCGGCCACGCAGGCCACCCGTTTCGCCGACGCTGTAATATGTGTCATAGCCCGTAACATTGGCATCCGGATCCGTCTGTTGCCTGCCATCCTTGCGAGTCGAGGTGTTTTCAGGCCCATTATCGCTGGAAAACAGCACCAGAGTATTATTCGCCACCCCGGCCTCCTTGAGCGCATCAAGGATTTTCCCCACCGCTTTATCACCATCAGTAATGACGGCCGCATAGACCTGCTTCCTTTCGTCCAGGCGCTTCCATTGATCCATGGATTCTTGAGTTGGCGCATGTGGCGTGTGACTCTCATGCAACCAAACATTCAAAAAGAAGGGACGGCTCTTGTTTTGATTGATGAACGCCGCCGCATGGGCGGCGGTATCATGCAGTCCTGCTTTCGGCCAACCCTCCCCCCCGTTAAAGACAGCCGCCTCGTCATAGCCGTAAACTTCCGGTTTCGGGGCCCCTTTTATTTTGGCATTGGTGAGGTGCCACTTCCCAAAGTGCGCAGTACGGTACCCGGCTTGCTGGAGAAGTCTGGGCAAGAGTGTCGCCTTCGGATCAAGCCAGTCGGGCATGTTCCGCCGATGATTCTCATCGGGACCAGCGAAGTGCTGGTGAACACCATGGCGCGCCGGATAATTCCCGGTCATCACAGCCGCGCGGCTGGGGGAACAAACCGGGTTCAGCACATTGAACTGCTGGAAATCGATTCCTTCACTCGCGAGACGATCCAGATTCGGAGTCTTCAGCCACTGGTTGCCGTGGCACGAAAGATCCCCCCACCCCCAGTCATCCGCGAAAATAAAAACAATATTAGGCTTGGCGGGTTTCTCCTCGAGCGCCTGAGAGCGCACAGGAAATCCCAGCGCCACAATCCCGGCCGACAGCTTCACCAGATTCAAGAAAAGATGACTGTTGAATGAATATTTCATTGATGCTCCTGCCGTTTTCTTTAATCACTTCGCCTTGGGCGTTAACTGACTTCGTTTCAAGGTCAGTTTGTAAACTTCCTTGGCATCCTCACTGATCAATCTGAAGGTGACTTCGGGATCGGCCAGCATGGCATCAATTAAAAATTCACCGAAGGCATAGGTATTTTCGATTCCAAATAATTGTGTTGTCCACTCTTTTCGGGCCACCGGTGGACCTTTTCGCCCCCCCAGACTAGCGGGCTCGAATTCGTAGAACTCGTATCCTGACGGACGTGGAATACGGAAACCACGCGCCCCATGTCGGTCACCTGAAATCAGCAACACGCCCGGGATTCTGTTCTTTTCAATAAAAGAAAAGATCCTTTCGCGCCCGGCAGGATCGAACATGCCCCACGAGTCTTTGCCGTCCGACACATAATCGCTCCACATCGTTCCACTTTCCAGAATAATGAACGGCCCCTTGCAGGCGAGTAACTGATCTTCCAGCCACTTCATCTGATCATCGCCCAGCATGGTGCCCCCTTTCTCTCCTGCTGGCTTGCGAAAATAGCGACCATCCGTCATGATGACATCGCAAGAGCCGATACGCGTACGGAAAAAGATTCCTTTTCGGTCATCGCTAAATCCATAAGACGGATTGTTCCATGCAGAGCGGAACACGCCCCATACGCTCTCGATATCCTTTTTTACATAACCAGGCGGAATTCCACTCTTATCATTGTTGAAATAGTCATGATCATCCCAGTCGGCATACACGGGAACAGACGCCACAAGCCTCTGCCATGCCGGGAAGAAGTCACGCATGAGGAAATCAGCCCGGTGATATCCAACATGATGCTCTCGGTCTTGAACAGCCACATCACCGTAAACCAGCAGCACCGAAGGCTTCCGACTGATAATAAGATCCGCCTGCTTGCCATTCCCCAACCCCCATTGATGAAAACACGAGCCGAACGCGATACGAACCTTTCCCGGCTTCGCGTCGTCCGGTGCTGTGACCATTGTTGAGTCGGCCGGAACAGCAAGGGGCTTGCCGTCTACAAACACCCGATAGGAATAACGCATTTCCGGCCTCAGCCCGGTGATAGACACGACCGCAGACAAATCGCTCTCGAAGGTGCTCTCAACTGGGCCAAATGACTTTTCGACACCGTCTACCATAACACGCACTTCTACTTTCGCGGGACGAACCGTACGGAGCCAGACTTTTGCTCCGTCCGGAGAAACGCATCCCAGCATGGGGCCACCCAGATGAACAATTCCGTTTGCCTCGCATAATTTCTGAAACTCTGCATCGCGCGCGACATCGGCATATGAGGCCGTGATTTTTGAGGCCAGAACATTGAATGCGGCTTTATAGACGCCTTGCTGAACATCCGGAAGTTTCCCCCATTGATTCAGCAACGCCAGATTTTTGTTCAGTTTTTCTGCTACTTTGGATGGCTTCTCGGTTTCGGGCGGCTTCTGTCCTTTTGCCTGAAGGACCAGAGCGCCCTGCACCATGATCCAAGCAACGACGGCACTAAAAATCAGCCCCGTAAACTTCTGGTTCCTTTTCATCATAATTTTCTTCTCCTTATTTGACTTTGCATATCAAACCATTCTGAACAAAAACAATATAGGCGTTGCAAGCGGTGGGTAAGCCAGCCTTGGCATTGGATCCGAGTGTAAGCATTTCATTCTTTTTGACAGCCTTCTGAAAAAGAGTCATCTTCACCCCTGCCACACTCATAGACCAGGAAGTTGCCTTGTAACCGGCCGAGAGCCAACCGGGCCTGCGAAGACGGTCATCGTGGGCAATGGTGAGGACGCCGTCTTGCTTGACAGCAAACCCGATCAAATCGACTGCGCTGTATAGCTTGTCCGCAGATGGCAACTGGAGATAGTCCGCCCCTTCCAGAAACCCGGGGAGTCCCTCAAACTTGATGTCGCTGTCGGAATAGGCCGGCTGGCCGTTGGAGGCCCCCCGCCGGACAACCGCCCCGCCGGTGGGTCCTGAATATGAAAATTCCCGAATAAAGGCTCCATCTGCCGCGAAGTTCGATGACTGCCCCGAAACCGGCTCCGGAATGACCGTCTGTGTTGGCAGAATCAATGCCTTTTGACCCGGTACAGGCGAGGCCCCGGCCAAAGTCCCATTGATGATCTCTACGGGTTGTGATTCGATCTTGATTACAGCAGTCTTGAGCCCGGTGCTTCGTGCTGCCAGACTGAGCGTGCCGGACTTCAGCGTGGATCGGATGGTAACACGGTTGATGCCGCACTCCAGATTGAGAAACAGGTTGTTGATCGAATTGGTCTTGCCACTATTGTAGCCACCACGCCAAACGCCCGGCCCCGAGCACTCGAAATCCACCCGTCCGTAGAAGGCCGGACACCGGTTTCCATCCGCATCAACCGCTTCTACATCGAGCAGCACCACATCGGATCCGTTGGCCTGCAACCCGCCGGGCGCGGTCATTGCGGTCAAACGCAATGCCGACGGCGAACCAGCGGTGCGCTTGGTTTGTGAGGCAACGACGCGATTATCACGACTGGCGACCGCCTTGATTTCACCAGGCGCCCAGTCAATGTTCGAAAAAGTAAACAGATAGCGGTCGGATACCGCACCCATCCCGAGCGATTTACCATTGACGAACAGTTCAACTTTCTGGCCATTGGACACGACATAAATGGGTTTCCTCGTTCCCGCCGGATAATTCCAGTGGCCAATGATATGAACCGTCGGCTCGCCGCGCCACATGGCGGCGCAAGCGTAGTAGGCTTCCTTCGGCAGCCGCACGCCATCCACTTCCCCACTGGTCCGAGCAACTTCGCTGTCTACGCGTCCACCGCTGGTGGAATCGCTGAAGATCCAGTTCGCACCGCCGCAATGATCGGGACTGCCGAGCTTGGCGACATACTTCCCGACCTGGTTCACCGCAAATTGTTCCGCCGTGAGATCGTAGTTGCCGGAGGCGTGGTAGGTTTGCCATGGTGGCGTCTCCCGGTCCCATACGCGGCGAGGCGCCTCTTCCCGGTTATATTCGCCCTCAATGACGGGCAGAGCGGGGCATTCGCGACTACCTTCGGTTCCAATGGACACATCCATGAACTTCCCGGTGATATCGTCGGCACGACGGTGGGCGTAGGCTCGGCCCCCATGCGGGTCGTACTGATCCATATAGTGGCGCAATTCCCGGGCGTGTTCGCTGGAGACTTTCTGATTGCCGCCCTCCCAGATCAGGATTGAAGGATTATTACGGTAATAGATGAGCATGTCCCGAAATGCGGCGGCACGCACCGTCCACGCATTCCCGTCCACATCATGTTCGCCATCGACCCCGGGCTGCAAGGCGACAATGCCATAACGATCCCCGGCGGAAATTTGAGCCGGTCCGGCCGCGCAATGTCCCCACCGGACAAAATTCCCGCCGGCATCGCGCATCAGCATAAGGGTATAGTCATGCATCCAATCCGGAAAGGCCGAACCCAGTCCGGGCCATTCGTCCGTTGGTTTTTGCCCCCACCCATGAAGCTTGACGGGGTGGTCATTGATCCAGAACCCGGTCTGGACATCCCATTTGACCGAGCGGATGCCAAGCGGTACATCGACGGCATCCAAATGCTTGCCATTGGCTTCCAGGGCGATTCTGACGGTATAGAGATAAGGATAATCCGGCTCCCAGCGGTGGGGACGGGCCAGTTTCCCGGCAAGTTGGATCGTTTGCGTTTTGTCGGCGGCGAGCCTTTCAGTGGCCTCCGTTTTCAGAACACTGACACCATCGCGATCAAGCACCTCGGCAAGAATCGTGAGCAAACAATCGGTTGCGCAATGATTCTGTACCGGAACCTCAATCCCGACATCGGCCGAAGTCGTGCTGATGCCGGAGGCATAGACATAGGGCCCCGTCGTGGCAAGACTGCTGAAAAGCGGAAGAGTGATGTAGACGGGGTCAAGTGCGTACAGCCAGACATTTCGGTAGATCCCGCCATGAGCCGGGTGCCAGTGTGGATTGTTCCAAGGCAGAAAACTGTTCTGGCCCTTGCGTCGCGCCTTTCCTTTTCCCTCTCCATCTTTCATGAAAGTGTTATCACACATGACCGCCAGCACATTGGTTCCTCCGTCGCCCCGAAGTCCCGTCGTCAGATCAAACCCGAATGGAACAAATCCGTTGCTGCTGGTCCCCATAAGCCGGCCGTTGAGATACACTTCCGCAAGTTGCCGAACCCCTTCAAATTCAACGATGACCCGCTTGCCGTTCCAGACCTCCGGCATTACAAAAGCCTTGCGATACCAGGTCCGCCCCGCCCATTGATTGCGCTCGCCCACATGGCCCGCAGGAGACCAGTCGTCAAAGGTATCCGTGTCGTTGAACGTATGCGGGGCCGAAATCGTCTGCCAAGCCGCGTCGTCGAAGTCGGACCGGGCCGCACCTGCGGGATCCGCCTTGATGAACTTCCAGCCGGGATTGAAACTCACCTTGTCGCGTCCGGCATGGCTGGCCGCCCCCCCCGCCCCCAGAACGGGAGCGGATATCACAAGGAAGCAAAGCACAGAAATGGCAGCAACCATCCCCCATGCTCCCGGAATTTGCCAGTCGGTCTTCATCATTCAGCTTCAGGCTTGTCGTTCTCAGGGGGCACGACCTCCGTGGTCCCGTTTTTTTTGCCCTTCTTGCCCTTTTTGTCCCCCTTGTTTTTCTTGGCAGCGGCAACAACCCCGCCCAGGGGGTTGAGTTCCTTGAGAACGGCTTGGAGCTTGGCTTTCTCGGCTTCGTTGGTGACGGGTTTCTCGGCGAACGGAGCGTCGGACATATCAAAAAGTTCGCCGCTTTCATTGAGCTTGAACCCTTGATTGCGAACGTACCAGCTGCCTCCGAGCTGGACATAGATCCAGTCACGAGGAGTACCCTTTTCGCCGCGCAGTTGCGGGGCAAAGCTGTGGCCGTCCAGTTTCACCCCCTCAGGCAGCTTTGCGCCGCCCAGATCCGCGAAGGTGGTGAAGAAGTCCGAAAAATCCACCAGGTCGTTTAGAACTTTTCCGGGAGGCGTGACCCCGGGCCAGCTACAGATGAGCGGAACACGGCTTCCGCCTTCATCCAGTGAGAGTTTGTGGCCATAGAGACTGCGACCGTTGACGGTCGCCGTCTTACAGTAATCGCCCGAGGTTCCGTTGTCCCCTGCGAAAAGGATCAGCGTCTTCTCACGGATACCGAGCCGCTCGAGTTCAGCCACCAGTTTGCCGACAAGTTTGTCCATGTATGCAATGTTGTCGACGTAAAGCTGTTTCTCGTCCGCGCCCGGTTTGCTGTCGGGCGTCCGGGTGATGGTGCCATGGATGTGCGCCATCGGATAGTAAACGAAAAAAGGCTTTTCCTTGTGTTTGGTCATAAAGTTCACGAGAAACTCGTGCATGAGATCCGGCATATACTGCCCCTCGGCCAGATCATGTTTCTGTCCATTGACATAGTAGTATTTGCTCTGCGCCGAGTCACCGCGCCAGTAACGGCCACTACCGGCAAATTGAATGTATTCATCGAAGCCCCAGTCACTGGCGAGGAGGCCGCCCACATGCCATTTTCCGACGCTGGCCGTAACATAGCCTGCCTGCTTCATCACGGTCGGGATCATCACTTCCCGCTTGGGATCAGGCATCGGAGCGATATTGTTTTTCAGGAGCCCGGTACGGAACGGATAGCGCCCCGTGAGCGTCACACAGCGTGAAGGCGAGCACTGCGGCATGGCGTAGCATTGCGCAAACCTCAGGCCGGTTTTTGCCAGCAAGTCAATGTTGGGCGTCTTGTAGAGATCCGCCCCGCAAGCACTCACATTGCCGAGCCCGACATCGTCAGGAAAAAGAAGAATAATGTTCGGCTTGTCGGCAGCCAAAAGGCTACCGGCAAGAACAGGAAACGCGAACAACAAGGATGCTATTGTTTTCATGTGTTTTCTTTCTTGGGTCTATTCGAATTGTTTCCCCGAAAAGACGGCCTTCTGATCCGGGGCGAGATCAATCATCCTGCTCGCGCCATTGTAGACGACGGGAATCTTTCCGGAGATGGCGTTCTTGCCAGCAAGAATTGTTGCACTGTCCAACTTGCCCCCCTTCCAGGTGATATCAACCGTGTAGTCCCCGCGGGCACGCAGGCCGTTGATATGACCATTCGGCCAGGCATCGGGAAGAGTCGGCAGGAGCTTGATCTCAGAATTATGACTATGCAGGAACATTTCACAGACAGCGGCGGTCGCACCGAAATTGCCGTCAATCTGGAAGGGCGGGTGGTTGTTCCAGAGATTGTCCAATGTCGAAAGTTCCAGCATCCCCATAAGATCCTCATAAGCGCGTGTCTTGTCGCAGAACCGCGCGAACAGGCCGGTCGTCCAAGCCCGGCTCCATCCTTTTCGGGCTCCGGTGTTCTCAAGCCGGTATTCAATCGACTTCATGACCGCATCTCGCATTTTCGGATCACGATCCAGGTTGATCTGGTTGCCGGGATAGGCTCCGATAATGTGAGAGATATGCCGATGCCCTTTCTCCTTTTCCTCGAAAGGCAGTCGCCATTCCATTAGTCGACCATCCGCCGCGATTTTTGGGCGCAGGACTTTCGGGATGGTTTCTTTAATTTTCATTACGAACGGGTCATTCCCCTTGCCAAGCGCTTCAGCGGCCTCAACAAAGTCATTAAACACCTGAAGGGTCATCCATTGGTCAAAACTGTTTCCCGCCGACATGGCCGCTTTGGTTTCGTTCCCGGTCTTATCGGTATATTTAAACGAGTTTTCCGGGGAACAGGACGGGCGGGCCATGAGTTTTCCGGCTTCCGGCGCCGGAATGAGCCAGGATTCCACAAACTCGGCGGATGCGGTAAGCACGTCCCAGTTATCTTCAAGCACTTTTTTGTCACGAGTAAAACGGTAGTTCTCGAGGATATGCAGGGTCATCCATTGCCCTCCGAAGAAAGAACCGCCCCAGAAGGCCTTACTTGCCATCATCATGGCATGTGCCCAGATATCGGTACAATGCCCCATGCACCAGCCCTTCATGCCGAGCCCTTTCGCGAAATCCTTTCCCGTGGGTTGGCAATAGCGGATAAAGCTGAAAAGCGATGAATGCATTTCCGACAAGTTCGCGGTTTCCGCGTGCCAATAGTTCATCTGAATATTGATATTCAAGTGATAATCCGACCCCCAGGGCGGGTTCACGCTATTGTTCCAGATTCCCTGAAGGTTGGCGGGAAAGGTTCCGGGGCGTGACGAGGCAATCAACAGGTAGCGCCCAAACTGAAAATACGTTTCCACGAGATCAGGATCATCCTTCTTCCCGTTCTTGATCCGGGCAAGTCGCTCCCGTGTGGGTAAGGCAAGAACAGATTCAGCCGTACTGCCGAAATCCGCGTCAACCCGGCTGAAGTATTTCTGGTGATCTGCAATAGCCACCTTTTCAATATCATCTGCGGATTTATTCTTGAGCGCGTCCAGATCCCTGAGTGCTTTGGTCTGCCAGCCCTCTGGACGCATGGCGCGACTGTTATTCATGTCAAAGTTGGTGGCTGCCGAGAGGATGATGGTGATCGAGCTACTGTCTTTGACCTCCAGGGCTTTATCGACAGGCAAGACCTTGCCATCGGCAATGACCCGGACCCGACTGACGAACTTCGTGGCATCGTTTTTGCCGTCGCCGCTTTTAACGATGTCACCGTTTTCAAGCACAACATCGTCACCACTTTCCACGCCCTTCTTGACTCGCTTGACCTTCTTGACCTTGCCTCCGTCTTCGCCCCCGGCCTCTTCACTTTTGCCAGAGTCCTTCTTTGCTTGGCCGACATTGTCAATCCCCTCCTTGTCCAGCGACACCCTGAGCCCGATTTTTTTGCTGGATGACACCGTGACGATGATCACGTCACCGGGTGTAGAGACAAACGATTTCTGGATGATTTCCGTACCGTCATCGAGAGTCGTAACACTCCGGGCAATCCCTGTATTCAAGTCGAGTGAGCGGCGCGTTTGCTTCATCGCTGCCGGAGACTTGTATTCAAGATTCAGCCACCCCAGGGGCTGATAACTGCTGGGTTTCCGTCCATCCTGAATATTTTTCTGAAAAACAGTGTCAACTCCGCTGTAATCGCCCTTGGCCTCCAACTCGCGCATTATTTCAAGCTTTTGAAAACTGTCCTTGGGAGTATCGTAGCCCCCTTTTCGGGCCCAGATGGTTTCCTCGTTGATGAGCAGCTTTTCCCGTGGATATTGCCCGAACGGCATGGCGCCGAGCCGGCCGTTGCCTACCGGGTAAGCGGACTCCCAGTCCTGGGCTGGCCGGTTGTCCCAGATCACCAGCCGATTGCTTTCAGGAAGAGCCAGAACGCTTGTTGCGATTGTAAATAAAGCCATGACACTGAGAATTTGCTTCATAGTACCTCACTGATTACAGAATTTTCAAAAATCAAAATCGACTTACCAAACCTCTTTACCGGGGGTCATCCGTCCGGAAAGGCGAGGCAGGCAACCCCTCCCGGTTGAACAGATTCACATCCGGAACATTCGTCCAGCCGTAGCGCACCGAAACCGGTTTTGCAACATCCACACTCGCCACCTCAACCGTCTCGCTTTTGATGATCGCGGCCGCCTTGACGAACTTGCCATCATGACCCGCGACCGCAAATCCCTTCAGACCCCCCCCCTTCGAGACCAGCCCGCTCCCGCAATGGGTGAACGACAGCACGGCGGCGTTGCCGTTCACCTTCATCGCCGCATAGATCGGCCCCGAATACTCCAGCTTTTCTCCATACGCAATCGCCCTGGCCGCCAGCGCCAATCTAGCCCCCACCGGTTGCTTATGTGTGGGATGGATATCCTTCGCATCACCCCAATCGGTCACCACCACCATCGCCGTGCGCGGCACACTCTGCCAGGTCTTCAACTGCGCCTCGCGGAGCTCGGGGGACATCTTTTCATGCGGCGCAATCTGTACAAACAGGAAAGGGAATTCACCGATTTCCCAGGCCTGGCGCCAATCCTGAATCAGTGCGGAGAGCAAGCGCTGATAATCTTTTGCGCGTCCATTGTTCGCCTCGCCCTGGTACCAGATCACCCCGCGAATGGCATAAGGCTGCAACGGGGCAATTAACCCGCTATAGAGAGAGCCCGGGATGCTTTTGCGTTGATTGCGGCCCGACGATACATAGCTCGCGGAATCAGGCAAGGCCGCAAACGCATTCGTCGAGATCCACGCCTCCGCCGGTGTGCCACCCACGGCGGAAAGGATCAGTGCCACAGGCACCTTGAGACTGGCCTGTAAATCACGCCCAAAGAAATAGCCAACTGCCGAGAAATCGACGACGGATTCAGGCGTGCAGACCGCCCATTTCCCCACCACGCCTTCGCCACGCTTTACGGCGCCAACGGAAAACTGCCGGATCAGTGGATAGTTTGCCGTGGATTTTTCCCTTTCATAGTCATAAATCAACTGCTGACCTTTTCTTGGCCCCAACTGCCGCTCCATGTTCGACTGCCCGCTACACAGCCAGACTTCCCCCACGAGCACATTGGTCAATTGAAGATTGCCCGGGGTAATTGTCATGACCCTCGGCTCCACACTGGCGGCCATGGGCTCCAGGGTCACTTTCCATTTTCCTTGCGTATCCGCCGTGGCGACCTTCTTCTGATTCGAAAATTCAACAGTCACCTGCTCATTCGGAGCCGCGGTTCCCCAGATCGGCACCGGCATGTCACGCTGCAGCACGGCGTTGTTTGAAAATAGAGCAGGCAGAGTTACGGCCCCCTGTGCCGCTGATCGCAACATCAGAAGCCCGGCCACAAAGACCCCGAAAACTCCCCGACCGATCGGCTTCACCTTATTCATCCTTGGAAGCCTCTGGGTTGACGGTCGCCGACGCTTTCTTTTGCTTGGCGGAGGGAGCGTCCTTTGTCAAGGATTCGGGATCCGTACGGAAAGGCGAGGCCGGCAGGCCTTCCTTGTTCCAGAGATTCACATCGGGGACATTTACCCAACCGTATCGCACGGCTATCGGCGCCACCACCTGATCGCCCGTGACCACGACCGTATCGCCTACAATTTCAGCCTTGGCATCAACGAATTTCTTATCCGCACCGGCAATCGCGAATCCCTTCAACGGACCATCTTTCGCCACCAGGCCGCTCCCGACATGCTTGAAGCTCAGGATCGCCTTGTTGCGGTCGATCTTCAGTGAATCATACTCAGGCCCGGAGTATTCGATCTTCTCGCCATACACCAACGCCCGGGCCGCCAGCGCCAACCGCGCACCAACGGGCTCCTTCTTCACGGGATGAATATTGTTCGACTCACCGACATCAATAGTCACCGCCATAGCGGTATGGGGGGTTTTCTTCCAAGTCAGGAACTGCGCCTCGCGGAGCTCAGGAGTCATCGCCTGATAGGGACATATCTGGACAAAAAAGAAAGGGAAATCTCCCCTGCCCCACTTCTCGCGCCAATCCGCAATCATACGCGGGAAAAGCGTGCGATACTCAAAGGGTTTTCCGTTATTGGACTCTCCCTGATACCAGATGACTCCCCGGATGGCGTACGGAATAAGCGGTGAAATCATGCCGTTATAGAGGACGGTTGTGCCGCGTTTCCCGAGAGCTTTGGCCACTCCCGGCGCGTTTTCATCGATCAGAAGGTCCCGAATCGGTTTTGAATAGATGAGCAATGAGGGATCCTTTTCCAAACCCGAGAGACTGGTCCAGGCCTGGGCAGAGGTCCCTCCCACCGCGCTATGGATCATGCCAATGGGAATACCCGTCGCCTTCAGAACATCCCGCCCGAAGTAATAGCCAACCGCCGAAAAGCTGTTCGCGGCTTCCTCCAAGCTTTCCGACCAATTGCCGATCAACTCCGTTTCGGGCTTAAGAGAAGTTTTCTGAGGAACTGTGAACAACCTCAGCTTGGGATAATTCTCCTGGGCGCCATCCCCTTTAAGCTTACCCTTTCGAAATGCCATGTTGGACTGGCCCGAACAGACCCAGACCTCACCAACGAGTATGTTTGTGAAGCTGAGATTTGTCATTTCAGACTTCAGATCACCTGTAATTTTCAAATTTCTCGACTCCGCACTGACGGGCATGGGATCCAGGGTCACCTTCCACTTACCCTGAGCGTCCGCAGTGACGGTTTTTTTCTGGCTTGCGAATTCCACGGTCACCTTCTCGGTCGGGGCGGCAGACCCCCATACCGGCACCGGGGTGTCACGCTGCAGGACGGCGTTGTTGCAGAATAAGGCATTGGGCTTCACTTCTCCCTGCACGCTCAAAGAGAACACGCAGAGGAACAGTATGCTGACGGATGACTTGATTTTCATATTTTGGCTTTTTTTAAAGAGATGATTACCTGCATTCAATTTTGAGCGGCACCTTCTGTCGGGCGGAGAATTGCTCGACAGCGGCCGTCCACGCGGCGGCATCAGCAAAATCCCCACTTTTGGACCAACCCGCTCCGGCATACCAAACGAACGGCACACCCGATTGAACGGGGGCGGACAGGAACACATTGACATCATCCTTGCCTTCGCCCGTTGCCCCGGGAACCAGAATGGCCGTGGCGGTTGCCCCGTTGGATTTTTGCTCGGCCTCCCAGTTCGCCAGAAAGCCCTTCGCGATTCCGCCGACAAGATCCCCCTTGTGCTGGTGAGCGCTGGACACATCCATGCCCACAGCCAAGGTCACGGAATTCGTCCCAATAATTTCAAAACGGCTCTCGAACCGGTTAAGATTCGAGCCGGCATCGAGGATAATTTTCCGGATTTCCGCCACAGACACCCCGTTGCCGCAGTCCCAGGGAGCATAGGTGATCTCGGCCACGGTCCGGACTGGCCCCACCGCAAGGGTTTTCTGCAATTTCCAGTTCCGGGAGACATAAAACTTCCCGTCAACCAAAACGGCAACCCCTCCACAACCGCGTCCGGAACCAACTTTATAACAGTCGAGCCCTTCCCCGCTGTCCTTATGATACGACTTGGATTTGTACCACTTCTCAATCACCGGGTGACGGGTTCTTTTTAGCCACACATCAATCCCGCTGGAAACCAGACCCTCGCCACGGGGCGGCTTCTCCATGAGCGCTGGGCCATAGATGCGGAAGGCGATCCGGTCGTTCTCCCAAGCATAATCATCCATCCGCTCAGGCACATAGCAACCGTAAGCGCGGACAGGAAAAACCGGAGAAGGCGCGCTCGTCACCGTGAAGGTTTTTGACTGGCCTGGCCCGAAGTCTGACTGAAAAAGCAACTTTCCCCCGAAGATCTGGGAGGGAATCGGCTTTCCAGCTTCAAACACCGTGGCGTTCGCACCCTTCCAGGGGATTTCCAGCGTCTCCGCAGGCCGAGCCATCGCCAGCGGATTATCCGCCGTCACCGTGGCCCCCCCCCCTTCCGCAAGACCCGATTGGATCGCGCCATCGGAAATCACACAGCTTGCGGCCAGACCCAGAATGCCGACAAGAATACAATTAGAAATGGCGTTCGATCTCATATTTAGTTTCTCCTGC
The DNA here is from genome assembly GCA_903934155.1 of uncultured bacterium. Taxonomy (GTDB): domain Bacteria; phylum Verrucomicrobiota; class Kiritimatiellia; order CAIKKV01; family CAITUY01; genus JAABPW01. Next base: position 22,401 of record CAIZMS010000247.1, read on the forward strand.
TATTTCAACCCATGATCCTTCGCAACATCCTCGCCCGCCCAGATCCGTTTCTGAGTCCAGGGCGCCGCAGGGGCCGCCCAATAAGGATCATCCGGCGGCAGCCCCAGGGCAATCATACCATCCAGGCAAATATATAACGAGCCTGTGTTGTTATACGAATCGCGCATGGATTCCTGATGACCTACAGCGCCGAGGTTGAGCCACCCCTTCTCATCAAAAGTACCCGGCGCCTCAACCATGCGCCGCACCACCGCGGTCAGGCCAGAACGAACCGCCCCGGGATTCAGTGACGCAGGAAGCTGGTGAGTCAGGGTCATGTAGGCAAGATGATGGAAAGCGGCAAAACGGTAAACACTGGAACGGCCAACAAGCGGGTACGTCCCCTCCGGAGAAATCAACCGCTCCTGGACCTCGGCATAACGCTGGGCGCGGGCAATTACCTGGGGTTGCAAAGACGCCAGGGGATATCCCTTGTGCTTGCACACCCTCAGCACTTCCTGGAGAAACGGCTGGATGACATAGCTGTTGTAGTAGTCCCAGTGATAATTCGGTCCGTCACCATAGGTGCCATCCCCTTTATACCACTCCATATGGGTATTCACCGCCGTCTCAATCGGCTTCATTTTCGCGGATCCGGTCAATTCCCACAGCCCCGCCTCCACCATAGCCGAAAATAGGAGCCAATTATTCTGTCCCGGACGAATGATCCGGGTAGACTCCAGTGCTGCCACCACATTTGACCGCTGGGATTCGGTCAGGGGGTCCCACAATTGCTTCGGCGCCCGCAGGAGCGCATAGGAGAGATAGGCGGCATCCACCAACGGTTGCCCGCCCTTGTTAAAATTCCCAAAATCGGGCCCCTTGGGATCGGTAATATTGATCACACATTTCCGACCCATTTCGATGAATTCAGCCCGGAGCCGTCCTTCCGGGGACTCGTCTGCCCCGAGGGCCAACCATGGCGCCAGACCGCTGAGCGTCCGCCCGGTGACTTCCAGCGCTACAAATTGGGCACGGCTTTTCTCCCACTCCCTGACCGGCATGCGCTCCTTGAGCTTGTTTTCAGAAAGGGCCTCCAGCACTGGCCGGGAAATGCGGGTCAGAACCTGTACCTGATAGGCGCGATCCGCCACACCGGCTTCAGAGCCCCCGGCCGCCGTGGCCGTCCAAACTGGAAGCCCCATTGCGCCCACCACCCATGTCAAAATGAAAATGATCGTGTTTCTTGTCATGATGAAAATCCTATTTGCCTAGTTATATTCTTTGCCATCCATGATAAGTGGCTTGGGATTACTCACGGATCCGCATGGACGAACACCGGGGCCCTTTCTCTGGACACCCAGATCCTTATCCATTCGGTCTATCAAACCCAGCATTTTCTTAACGACATCAGGATTCTTGTCCGCCACATCCGTATTCTCGCCAAGATCCTGATCAAGGTTGTAGAGAACCGGTAAAGCCGGATTGGGATTTTTTGGCGAACCCTTCCCGCCTGAGGGCTTTTTAACAAACAACTTCCAATGCCCCGATCGGACGGCCTCGAGGTTGCCATCCTTGCTGAAGTAATACAGCGCGTCGTGAGGCGAATCCTTGCTCTTGCCGGAAAGGATCGGCCAGAGGTCCATCCCGTCAATCTTTCGATCCGTCGGTACTTTCCCGCCAGCCAACCCGACCAGCGTCGGAAGAATATCCATCTCGCTCGTCATCGCAGCGCAGGATGAGCCCGCCGGGATCTTGTCGGGCCACCACGCGATCGTCGGAACACGCAAGCCTCCTTCCCAGCACGATGCCTTGCCGCCCCGCAACGGACCGGCCACCCCGCCATCCTTGCCCTTGATCAACCAGGGCCCGTTATCACTCGTGAAGATCACCATCGTATTTGAATCGAGCTTCAAGTCACGCACGGTCTTGAGTACCTGACCCACGCTCCAGTCAACTTCCTCAACCCAATCGCCATACCGGCCGTTGGCGGACTTGCCCGCAAACTCCTTGCCGGGATTGATCGGCGTATGCACCGCCGTGTGCGGGAAATAAAGAAAGAAAGGGATGTCTTTATGAGCCGTAATGAACTTGATGGCTTCTTCAGTATAAAGTTTGGTCAGCTTATCCTGCACGGCCGGGGCTTCCACAACCTTGGCATCCTTCAGTAACGGCAACGGCGGGTTTGTGCCCGCTTTGACGCCTTTCCCCCCCTCCGCGCCCATGTCGTTTGAATAGGGCAGACCGAGATAATGATCAAACCCGTGTCGTGTCGGAAGGAATTCAGACTGATCGCCCAGGTGCCACTTGCCGATACACATCGTGGCATATCCCAGGTCTTTCAACAGCCGCGCCACGGTCTTCTCGTTTGTGCTCAGACCGGTAGGACAGGAAGGTCCGATCACTTTCGGCATGGAAACCCGCTTCGCGTAACACCCCGTCATCATCTGGGCGCGTGACGGCGTACACACCGTTGCCGCATAAAAGCTGGTCAGCTTCATTCCCTCTGCCGCCATTTTATTGAGCTGAGGCGTGCGGTTGAGCTTCGATCCAAACGGCTCAACATCGCCATACCCCATGTCATCCATCAAGATGACGATAAAATTGGGCTTCGCCGCGGAAGCCTGCATCACGAACCACGGCCCCAGCACCAGCGTGGCGAGGGCGATCAGAAACCGAGGTGAATTCATGGTACTCCATCCTTGTCTTCATTTTTTCCACCACGTCGCCCATTTGGGTTGTCCCCGGCGACCAACAACTTTTGCTTCAACAACGAAGACAACTCAGCTACCCGTGACGCCTGCTTGGGGTCAGCGGCCAGATTATGAATCTCATAGGGATCCGCTTGCAAATTAAACAACTGGGTTTGATTGACCTGGGGATACCGGATGAGTTTCCAGTCCGGCGTTGCGATGGCGCGCTGAACATCCTTGTATGCGAACACCATCTCCGACCGGCCAGACCGGCTTGGATCGCGCAAAACGGCGCTGAAATTAATCCCGTCACTCTTTGGCGGCGGCGGCACACCACACATCCCGCCAAGCGTCGGAAGCACATCATACAAGTAAAGCATCGCGTCCGAACCTTGCATATAGGCCCGATTGAAGGACAAGCCGCTGCGCACGAGTCGGTCGAGGTTCGGGGTCTTGATGACAGGGTTTCCGAGTGCCGCGATCGTGTCCGCGCGCTGATCATCGGCAAAAAGAAACAGGACATTCAGTTTTTCCGACTTCGCTTGTTCGGCGGCGAAGAGATTGAATGCCAATACACAGGACGCAAACGAAAGCGAGACCAATTTAAGATTCATGGCGCCTTTATTATGAGTTGTTGGCTGAAAAGGGATTCAGCCATTTTGCGCCGAACGGTCACTTAACCGGCTTGACGCTTTCAGCCGTTGGCACCAGGGTAACGATCGTCCCGTCGGGGTTGTAGAAAAGCTCGTCGAGGCAGACCGAGCGCTTGTATTCACTCAAAGGCGCTTTATTCACCGTGGCCAGGTGCCGGTTATGGTAGAACATATACCATTTACCCTTGTACTGGACGATGGAATGATGGGTCGTGGTGGACATGTTCTTCATCTGGCCGTTATTGATGATCTCGCCCTTGTATTGAAAGGGTCCATACGGACTGTCGCCGATGGCGTAGCAGATTTTCTTCCGGCCCGAATAAGACAGGTAATACTTCCCGTTGTACTTATGCATCCACACGCCTTCGAAAAAGTTTTCGGCCCCTTTGATTCTTTGAGGAGCTTCGGCGGCCTCGACCATATTGTCCTTGAGTTTCGTGATAAAGCAGGTCTTAAAGCCGCTCACGATGTAGGAGGTGCCATCATCATCGATAAAGATGCACGGATCAAACCCCATCGGCCGGCCGCTGATAATCGGCGTCGGATGACATTTAAACGGCCCGACCGGCGAATCGCTGATGGCCACTCCAATCCGGTCGGTTAACGGCAGGTCGTCGGCGCCAGTAGCCACCGGAAAGTAGAAATAATACTTTCCGTTTTTGAACCCGCAGTCTGGCGCAAAGGCACGTTTTTTTCCGAATGGTATATCTTTAACGTCCAGGATGACCCCATGATCGGTCCAGCTGACCAGATCCGTGGATGAATACACGTGCCAGTCGGTCATATCCCATGTTTTCGAGTCATCCCGGTCGTGAGAGGGATACAGATACATCTTGCCATCAAACACATGGGCCGACGGGTCAGCTGTATAAATGCCCTTGATAATAGGATTCTCGGCCCGGCCCACAAGGGGGGCTAAAGCCAGCATGAACGCACCACCCACCGCAACACAACGATTCACCATAGTCCAAACATTCATGCCGATTGCTCCTTTTGATTAGTTTGTAATGATATAACGAACGATGGGGAGGATATATTGCAAACAATTTTCATTCAAGGTTTCACGGCAGGCGCTTCTTTCATAAGCGTTCAGGCCAACCGGATACTGAAGACGGAGCCCGCTGATCAACCTTGGCGTCCCTACGGGACGCCAGAGCTCCCTTACCGGAACTTATAGATCGTTCCGTCGGGCGGAATCGTCAGGATCACTTGATCAGCGGTCACGGCAATCACGCCGATCCGGCCACCCAGCGCCGTTCCGGACACCGTATGACTTCCGGCATCGGTAATCGACCCGCTGGCCTGCAGAATGACGCGGGTGCTGTTCAAGGCCAGCGCCGTTCCGTTAACAACAAAGTCATTGCCATTCAGCTGCAGGCTCGTCGCGGTGACGCTCACCGGCTGTGTGCCATTGTAATTCACGGTGATCGGATGTGACCCAAAGTCAAGGCTCGCATCCCCCTTAACGACCGCTGTGCTGGCCACCGTCAGATTCGTGCTTAACACATAGCCGGAAATGGCAGACACATCGCAGGTTGCCCCGGAGGCAATGGTGATGCTGGACGAGTGATCGATCGAGCCACCGGAACCCAGCGCCAAAATACCCCTATTGACCGTCGTCGGCCCTTGGTAGGTGTTGACGCCGGAGAGGGTCAACTTCGAGGTGGCGCTGTTCTGGACGAGAGCCGTCACATTGGCCCCAATGACCGAATTGATGGTCACAGTTCCGGTGCCAGCGCCCGCATTGGTGATGACGCCAACGGGATTCAACAGCGATCCGGCAGAGAAGCTCAGTACAGCCGACCCCTTATTGGTGAGGATCAGATTACCTGTTCCCGTCACCCCGCCAGCAAATGTGGCCGTCGTGTTCGCAAGGTTTCCGATGGCCAGAATGGGTTTATTGGCATTACTGGCCAATGTGATCGCATTGGAAATCGTTACCCCGGAGGCATAAAGTCCCGCCGCGCTACTGCCTGTGGTGTCACCCAGGGTAATGCCCACGGTACCGGCCGCCGTGGTGGAGCCCAGATTCACCCCGCCTGACTTGATAACCACCCCGCCGCTGAAGGTGTTCCCACCGCTGAGCGTCAGGAGACTGGTCCCCTGTTTGGTCACCGTGCAGGCGCCGATGATTTTGGCACTGAGGGTATAGGCGTTGTTGGCGCTCGAGTCGGTAATACTCCCCGGCGTGACCGGAAAGACGCTACTGATCGTGGCCGCCACACCACTGTCATCAAACGTCACCGCATCGCCATACATGAAATTCGTCGGAGAGGAACCGCCGGTGACCACCCAGTTTGTGGAACCACTCTCCCACACCGCTGAAACCCGTCCCTGCCAGGTCACGGCCTTCGGGGGACCGAACCCGCCCGTCAACTGCAGCATCAGATCCTTGCCATCGTCGCTGATGTAAAGGATACCCGTTACATCACCCCATCCGATCTTACCACTCACGAAGGCATCCCCGCCCTCGCCCGCCAGCGTACCGACAATCGTGTTCGTCGTGTGAATGAGCGTATAAACGATATTGGCGGGATCCAGAACCGAATTGGTGAAATTGAAACTCGACATATTCAGGAGCCCATTGCCGATATTCAATACGCCGCTGGCCAGGACAATCCGATCACTCGCATTAGTCGGACCCAACTGGTAGATCAATGTGCCGGACGTTCCCGCCGCCGCACGGAGATCCAACTGGCCGGCAACGCCCAGCGAGAAGGTGTTCGTCCCAACCGCGTTGGTGGTCGACCCGGGCGACAATTGTCCGCCCGCCTCAACGATAACATTGGAACCCACGGCCGAGAGGTCAATCCGTCCCATACCCCCCAGAACGCCGCCGTTGCGAACCGTGTAGTTCCCTGTCCAGCCGGCTACCACGGTATTTGTGCCGTTCACCCGCAGAGTTCCGTTCGTAATGGTGGTGGAACCACGATTGGTGGTGAGTCCCGAGATCGTCATCGATCCAGCCAACACCATCGTATTACTGTAGATGTTTTTCCCGGAAAGGGTCAGCCAGGAAGTGCCGCTGTTCTGGACGACATCAATAACATTGGGGCCGATGTTGGCGCTGATGGCCACGGGAGAGGCGCTTCCGGTTCCGGCATTGGTGATCGAACCGGTATTGTTGACAGCAGCAGTCTTCAGGATAATGCCAACCCCTTTCGTGCCGTTTCCATTCATCGTCAGGTTCCCCACTCCGGTGAAGCCGCCGCTGAAGTTCAAATCCATATCGGGACTGGCGCCCGTGGTGATGGCGAGATTGTTGTTTAGCGTCACCGCACCGCCCAACACTTTAGCGGAACCGCCGCCGTTGTTGTAGAAAATGGTGCGACTTCCTCCTCCCGCAGTAATGGTAATGGGGTTTTGAACCAGCGTGCCGCTGACATACTCCAAAGTCGCATCCTGCCCCACCGTGCTATCGCCAAGGGTGATCACGCTGGTGTCCGGACCGAAGGTATTATTGTTGTTGCCGCCTTTGACCCGGCCATTCCTGATGAACAATCCCCCCGTGAAGGAGTTCGAGACGCCACCCAGTATCAACACGCTGGTCGCACTGTTCTGAACAACAGCGGTAACATTGTTACTGATGACACCCGTGATGGATAAGTTACCGGCCCCGGGACTGATGTTGGTGATCGCGCCGGAGTGATTGGCGCCACCGGCAAGTGTGATTCCGCCAGTGCTGTTCACGATGGGCGAAAGATTGCCCGACCCGGCAATTTGTTCGGTAACCGTCAAGGTGCCGGCCGAATTGTTGGTCAGTACTGTGGCCAGGCTGCTCAGGGTGGTAATGGTTCCCCCGCTGAGATTGCCATAGGTAACGCTGGCGACATTGTTCCCAACCGTCGTGATGTTGACATTACCCGCATTCCCACCCAACGATTCCGTGGTAATCGCGCCGGTGTTGTTAATCGACAAGAAGGTTGTAGCACCACTGGACTGTGTATTGATAAAGAGATCGTGAGCTCCCGTGATCGCCCCGCTGTAGGTAAGTGAGGCAGTC
>CAIZMS010000248.1 GCA_903934155.1 uncultured bacterium
CAGAAGCTGCATGTCATGCCCGGCTCAGGGCGTTTTCCGAAACGAACAGATTGCGTTTCCGGAAAGCCGGTGGGCTTTCTCGGAGAAGGACTTCGTTGAGCGGTGGATAATCGTAAGCAAAGCATGGGTGGGACATGCGTCGGTGTTCAGCCCACTCAGGACACGGCCGCCCAAGCCGATCCGCCATGCTCTCCGCGACGGCCGCCAAATGGACGTCGGCGATTCCAGCCTTTTTAAAATGACCCGCCATCAGAGGCGGTTCTTCCGCAATCCGATCATAGGACGGATTGGAATAAAACTCATCCAGAAATTCGGCCACCATGGCGTTAAAATCACCCGGCCCCGTTGTTTCCTGGGCAATCGTTTCACGGGCAACCTCTTCGAGCGACTGGGGACGCCTCCAAGCGGTCTCGTTCATGACACCGTGACTGTACGATCGTTTCATTCACTTTGCATCATCAAAAGAAGTTTTTGGCATCATCTCCATATCCGCGTCCGGGAACATGAGAAACTCTCCCTTGGCCACAGATGCCCCAAAGATTCGCTGCCCGTTTCGCTCCGGCCCCCGTTAAAACGCCGCGGCCCGCCCCGCAGCCATCTCAAACGTCCCGTCGGCGGAGAAGTTGTCCACGACGATGACCTCGAGATCGCGGAAGGTCTGGCGGTCGATGGAATCGAGAAGGCGCGCCAGCTCCGCGCGGCAGTTGCGCGTGGGCACGACGATGGACACGCAGGGTACCTTCGCCGCGGGAGTTGGGTTCGCCTCCACCAGGATGGCCCTCATCATTTCCCCATCACCCAAGCTGGACAATCCTGAGCCCCACGGCGCGCGCCAAACCCACCTGCCGCGTGTCGGCACTCAGGAAGGCGGTTGCCTCCGTGGCTCGTGCGATGGCCACATGCAGGATGTCCAGGGAACGACACCCCAGTCCTTTGGTATGCTGAAGGGCAATCTCCGCGGCCTGCTGATAAACGTCATCCCAATCGCAGGGGGTTCGCAGAAGGGTTCCCTCTGCCAAGTCCTCCTCCACCAAACGAAGGCAGGCGGTGGCTTGGGCGGGCTTGGCGGCCTTCATAAATACTTTCAGTTGCAAGGCATTCACCAGCTCCAGGTGGTGCAAAGGGGTGTAAGCCACCTGCTTGGATTGCACCAGCTCGACCACCCGGGCGCTATCGCCCTCCGGGTAGTACAGTTTGACGAGCGCGCTGGTGTCCAGATAGAGCATGCTCAATCCCCCCGCGCCTTGATGACCATCCGGCTCAACGGCTGGCGGGAAGCCCCTTTTCCCCAGATGACCTCGGCGCGTCCGAGAAAATCAGGCCGCCGCCGGGGAGTTTTTACAAGGGGAACCAACATGGCCACGGCCTGCCGACGGCGGGTGACGCAAACCTCCGTCCCCTGGTTGACCCAGGCGAGGACCTCATTGAAGTGATGCTGGATCTGCCGAACGGTGGCGGTCTTCATGTTTAACATTCTGACGCACCTGCATTCGGACGTCAAGTCGCACCGCGCGGTAGCTGCCGACCTTCCGTCAAGTCTCCGCGTGAAAGTTCCGCGTCGGGATGACGAGGGAGACCGTGGGCATTGAGGAAATAAGAAGGGAGAAAGCGAGGAGGTGTAAAATGTAAAACGGGCAAGTCAAAATGGGAAATGGGCAGAGGGAGGTGTTGAGGAAAGAGGGAGGGCGGAGGGCATTTCTGATTTTCGATTGCCGATTTCTGATTGCCAATTGAGAAGAAGGAGGACGGACTTGTCCCGCGTGGCAC
>CAIZMS010000249.1 GCA_903934155.1 uncultured bacterium
GGTATTGGCGATGCCCATCTCTCCTGTTCCAAGCAGAGTGACCCCCTCGCGCGCCGCTTCGTCGGCGAGGGCAATCCCCGTTTCAAGCGCCTGGGTGGTCTGAGCCACAGTCATCGCAGGTCCCACAGCCAAATTAGCGGTGCCACGGGCGACTTTACGATGAACCAGACCGGGGGCATTCGCAAAATCGGCATCCACGCCCATGTCCACGACTTTCAATTCTGCACCGGCATGGCGGGCAAACACATTGATGGCCGCACCACCCGCCAGCATGTTGTAAACCATTTGCGGGGTGACCTCGCGGGGAAAGGCAGACACCCCCTCAACGGACACTCCGTGATCACCCGCAAAGCAGCAGATGCGGGCTTTCCCCAGGTGCGGCGTCGCAGTTCCCGTGGAGAGGCAGTAGCGCAAGGCAATATCCTCCAGCCGTCCCAGGCTTCCCTGGGGTTTGGTAAGGTCGTCCAGATGCGCCTGGATAGCGGGCTTCAACGACACATCCACGGGGTGAATGCTCTTCAGGGTCTGTTTTAGTGTAGTCATGTTTATCTCCTTCTGCTTTTTTGTTCAGTCCAATAAAAAAGGGTTCCGGCAGGGTGTATCGAAACACATCCTGCCGGAACCCTTTACCATCGAATTCCATCGTTCTCGTGACCCAGCAGGTCTTCTGGCTTTCGGTTCATTGCTGGTTCGGCGCCTTCCCGTGCCGCTTCGCCGACAAGGCGTTCGTCACAGTGGCTGGAATTACCCTGCCGAACCCGCTCCCCGATTACAGCGGCGGGACCGCTGCGGAATTTAACCGCATTCCGGGATGCTGGAGTCATGTATTCAGTTGTCGGGCGGACAATATAAACTCCCGTCAGGTCTGTCAACAGAGACAAAATCAAACGAAACTTACCGCATGGCTCTGATGCGATAAAACCGTGATGTGACGGGAGTGGAATCGGCGTCGATCAGCATATTCGTAACGCTGGTCGGCGGGCTATTGGTGTAGATCGTTTGCCATTCAGGGATTGCGAGATTCGGTGAACATTCAAGGTATTGCCGGGCACTTGACCCGCCGATCCAGGTGAGTAGAACTCCATTGGTGACGACGTCCAGATTGAGTATGGCGAGGCGGGAGGAGGGATTCGTGGGGTTAAGATCGGCACAGTAGGATTGGATCGTTGTGAAACCGTTTATATTGGTCAGGCCGGCGACACCGGACAGCGTGGGATCAAACCCATAGGCAAGCGCCCAGCCGTCTGGAATACCGTTGGAGGACGATGACCACAGGACGGGATTAATCCCAAACACGTATTCCCGCATATCAGAAATCCCATCTTGATCAAAATCGCTATTGGCGGTGACGGCAGAAAGGCTGCCAAAATGGGCACGCACCCAGCTGTCCGGCAGTCCCAGCCCAACTGTGTCGGTGGCGGCGCCTGTGTAGGTTTCGATGGTGCCGCGCGGGGTCAGGTCTTTCCCCTGCAGACCGGGATAGTTGGTAGGATAGCGACTGACCCGAAAGACCGCGTTCATGAACTGGTCTGTACGCGCCTCGTCAGTAGGCGGAACACCCCCCTGGGCCAGCACCGTGGTGGCAACAGGGCAGTTGTATTGCCAAACCGTCTGGCCGGCCGGGGTAACCTCGAACAGCTTGCCTTTAATACCCTCGCAAATAAGAGTGTTTCCATTAGGCTGGCGCTGACATCCCGAAATTTCCGAAGAGTAGAAGTTGGAGACCGGACTGCTCGTATAGGTCCAAGTTGGAGCGGTGGGCCCAAAGGCGGCATTGGACGAAATGCTGTAATTTCCGGCGGCATCCACAGGAGGATCGATCTCGTTAATCGAGGAATATCCCCTGCCAATCCCGTTATTGAAAATAAGGATATTCCCGGCCCCGGGACAATTTGTGGCGATCCAATGCGTGTGGTGCTGCTGGTAGAGTATCCGGTTTGCGCTCGTGCCGCGGTCGTATTGCTCGGGATCTCCCCAGCGGTAGAGAATGTCGCCGCCTTTTCCGTAGCGTCCCCCGGTATGGCCAGCGGCCTGAGCCGTGGTGTTGCTGTGATCAATCACGAACAGCTCGTTGTTGCCGCGAATGCTGAGCATGATCTGATCCAACTGCGGATTGTAGTCTATCCCGTTTACATGGTTCCAGAATTGGGGAATCATGATATTCCCGCCGTTAACATCAATCAGCTCCGCATGATTGGAAACGACCCCGTAGTTGAGTTTTGTATTGTCGAAATTCTGAATCATGTGATCCCAGATATGCCATTCCCACACAACCGTGCCTCCATAGGGCTTGGTCGGCTGAACTTCAACTAGGCAGTCGGGAAGCATATA
>CAIZMS010000250.1 GCA_903934155.1 uncultured bacterium
CAGATCGCATTCAATTCCCGGATCTTGCGCAGACATTCTGCGGGATTCGCATTGTACCCGACCATATCCCCCACACAGGTATAGTTCGTAACACCCTGGGCCTGGGCATCCTCAAGAACCGCCGACAGCGCCTCCCAATTCCCGTGAATATCACCCATTACCGCATATCGGACATTCGCCATACCACCCCTACGCCTTCAAAATCATCGCGGCAAGAGCCAAATCGGCCGGTGTTGTGATCTTCATGTTCAAAACCGGGGCAGGCACCAGATGAACCGGTTCTCCAATGGCCTCAACTGCCGCCGCTTCATCCGTCACGACCATTCTTTTCTTTCCAGCCTGTATGAATGCTTTTTTCAACCAATCAACACGAAAGGTCTGAGGGGTCTGCACAGCCCACAACTTGGTCCGATCCACGGTTCGACTGACCAATGTCCCGCGATCAACCTCCTTGATGGTATCCGTAACCTTAACCGCCGCCACCCCGGATCCATGCCGCTTGGCGAATTTGATCGTTTCCTCAATCAGAGCGGGCGTCACACAAGGTCTCGCCCCGTCATGAACCGCCACAATTTTGACATCATCGCCCAACTTTGCCAGGCCGTTCAACACGGAAATCTGGCGCGTAGCCCCCCCGGCAACAACCGCCCGGACCTTGGAACAACCGAACATCTGAACCAGGCCCCGGGCCGAGTCCACACGATCCTTGCGCACAACCAGGATCACCCCGTCAATCATCGGGCATTGCTCAAAGGCGAGCAATGAATACGCCAAAACCGGACGCGTCCCCAGAGACAGGAACGCCTTGTCAACATCAGCCCCCATCCGTTCGCTTTTACCCGCAGCGACTATGATGCCGAAAATCATAAGTTACCAACCTTTCAGGAATACGAAATAATACAACTCTGCATACAAATTGTCAAAGTTTGCTATGAGATAATTATTCAGGATTGTCTCGTCCTTCGAAATTGATATGATCCGCCGCTCCATGAATGCACCCAGTCCATTTGATTTTTGGTACGCCATCAACAATACCCGTGTTGCGCTGGCTCCCACCCAGCGCCTCGAAACCTTTGGCGCCACCATTATCCATTACCATCTGGTGAGTGAACTGATGGATTCCGTGGATAAAATCCGGATACGGGAGGGCCGCATTCAGGCGCATCGCCCCACCATCATTACTCCCACCTCCATCGATGAAAAACTCCTTGAGGGGTTTGGCGAGGAAGCGGAACGCTATGTTGACTGGCTCCGGGAACATTCACGGGATCTTCGAATCCTTCAATACGGGTTTATCATCCGAAAACAGGAAATCCGGGACGAAACAGTCACGGACACCCTTGATGCCGTGGTGGAGCGTGTTAGCAAGGCGGTGCGCAGCAAGGAAGACCCCCTCGCCGCCGTCGTGGTGGGCGTGGACTCCCCCTGGGAAGTGTCACTCCTTAAAATGATGGTGGAAGTCACCAACAACTCCTACCTCAGCAATGTCCACGAAATGGAGCGACACCGCATGTTCGCCCCCAATGCCGGAATCCGGCAGGACATCGAAACGGACTTCCAACTGGCGGGACGCCACCCGGAACGAATCAACGAGTTGGGAAAAAAGTTGCAAAAGGCCGGTGTTTTTTCGGACTATGAAGACCGTTTCTTTGCGCTGGTGCAATCTCGGCAAAAGCGACCGTCAAAAAGGACATGACCATGGCAATGACTCTGACTGAAAAAATTCTGGCACGAGCCGCAGGCAAACGTGTCGTAGGCCCGGGCGACAATGTCTGGGTCGAGGTGGATATCCTGCTCACCCACGATGTCTGCGGCCCGGGCACAATCGGCGTGTTTCAACGGGAATTCGGGAAAATGGCGAAAGTCTGGGATCCCTCCAAAGTCGTCATTATCCCCGATCACTACATCTTCACGGCAGACGAAAAGGCCCATCGCAATGTGGACACCCTCAGGGATTTCGCCAAATATCAAAAACTGGCGTATTTTTACGATCCGGGCACCCCGACATACAAGGGAGTCTGCCATGTCGCCCTGCCCCAGACCGGGCATGTCCGGCCAGGCGAAGTGATTTTCGGGACCGATTCCCACACCTGCACCCACGGGGCGCTGGGCGCCTTCGCCACCGGGATCGGCAATACCGACGCGGGCTTCATTATGGGAGCTGGAAAGCTTCTGATCAAGGTTCCAAAAACCATGCGATTCACCGTGAACGGCACGGTTCCTCCCTACCTCATGGGAAAGGACATCATCCTCAAGATCATCGGAGATATCGGATTCGATGGCGCCAGTTATTGCGCCATGGAATTCACCGGAGACGCGATCCGTCAACTCTCCATCGAGGAGCGGATGACGATCTGCAACATGGCTATCGAGGCCGGCGCAAAGAATGGCATCATCGAACCCGATGAAAAAACGTTCGAGTATGTCAAAGCCCACACCCCTAAGCCTTTCGAGGCTGTCTATGGGGATGCCGACGCCCCGGTTGAGAGTGAGCGCACCTATGATGCCTCCACTCTGGAACCCTGCGTGGCCGAACCCCATGTGCCCAGCAATTTCGCCCTGGCACGGGAACGGAATGATGTCAAACTGGACCGATCCTATATTGGATCCTGCACCGGCGGAAAAATTACGGACTTCCTGGCCGCCGCGCGAATTCTCAAGGGTCACAAGGTCGCCATCCCAACCTTCCTGGTGCCGGCCACCGTGGAGGTCGCCGAGGACATCATCAAGTCGGAGATCGATGGAAAATCCCTCATCGAAATTTTCGCCGAGGCGGGCTGTGAAGACATCGCGCCCCCCTCCTGCGCCGCCTGTCTCGGCGGCCCCGAGGACACCTTCGGGCGCACCTCAGGAACCGAGGCCGTCATCAGCACCACCAACCGGAATTTCCCGGGACGGATGGGCTCAAAACAATCCCGAATCTATCTGGCGTCACCCTTGACAGCGGCCGCCTCGGCGATCCGGGGCCGTATTACCGACCCCCGTGAATTCATGTAACACCCGGAGAACGATGAAAACAATTCAAGGCACTGTTTATGTGGTCAGGGACGACATCGATACCGACCAGATTATTCCCGCCCAGTATCTCAACCTGGTTCCCACCATCCCGGAGGAATACGCCAAGTTGGGCTCCTACGCGCTCTGCGGACTCCCGGACGGATACCCCCCATTCGTAAAGCCCGGCGCCCTGACGGCCGAGTACCCGATTCTCATTGCCGGGCGGAATTTCGGTTGCGGTTCATCCCGGGAGCATGCCCCCGTCTGTCTGGGCGCCGCAGGAGTCAAGGCGGTCGTCGCCGAATCCTACGCGCGAATATTTTTCCGGAATTGCGTGTCCACCGGCGAACTCTATCCCTTTGAAACCCCCATCCGGCTTTGCGAAGTGTTCAAAACCGGCGACAGGGCCGAGATCGATGTCGGGGGCGCACACCTGACGAACTGCACCACCGGAAAAACTTACTCCATCAAAGAACTGGGTGCCGTGGCGCCGGTTGTCGAGGCGGGCGGCATTTTCGCCTATGCCCGAAAATCCGGCATCATCAAGTAACCATGCCCGCTCATGTCATAGCACTGGCCAATCAAAAGGGCGGAGTCGGAAAAACCACCACGGCCATCAATCTGGCTGCCTGTCTGGCGGAACGCAAGCACCGGGTCCTGCTGATTGATCTCGATCCCCAGGCCAATTCCACCAGCGGGCTCGGTCTTCAACCCCAGCCGGGCGGAAGCATTTATGAGGTTCTTCTGGGGCACCAGTCCATCGCCGGAAAAATCCAGAACACCCGGATGCCCGGCCTCTCCGTCATCCCTTCTGAAGTTGACCTGGCGGGCGCCGAAATTGACATCGCCCGGATGGAACGCTACCTGCACCGCTTCAAGGAGGCGCTGGAACCCCTTATCCACGATGAACGCTATGATATCATCCTGGTGGATTGCCCCCCCTCCCTGGGAATCCTCACTATGAATGCCTTGACGGCGGTTGATTCGGTGCTGATTCCCCTCCAGTGCGAATACTATGCGCTCGAGGGGCTGAGCGTCATCACCCGGTTGATCAACCAGATCCGGGAATCCGGCGCTAACCCGGGACTTCAACTCGAGGGAATCGTCCTGACGATGTTTGACGGCCGAACCAATCTCGCACAGCAAGTCATGAATGAAGTCATGACCCATTTCGGGGACAAGGTCTACCGCACGATAATCCCCCGGAATATCAGGATCAGCGAGGCGCCCAGCCATGGGATGCCCGTCATCCTCTATGATGATAAATCGACGGGTGCCGAGGCCTACCGTCTGCTGGCAAAGGAATTCATTAAGCGGCGAAAATCAGCAGGAGCCCAGGCTACAGCTTCTGACCCGGAGCCGTCTTCTTCTCATGAAGCCGTTCCTCCGTCTCCTCCCGCAGCCGTTTAAGTTTTCCCGCCATGCTGATTTTCTTCACCGGCGAGATCCGGTCCACCAGAAGAACCCCGTCCAGGTGATCCAGCTCATGTTGAACCGCACGGGCCAGCAACCCGCGGCAGCGCAGGGTCTTGAGCTCGCCCTTCCAGTCCACGAAAGCCACCTCCACCTCGACCGCTCGCTGCACAGCACTGTGAATACCGGGAAAGCTGAGGCATCCCTCGTCACGGCGCGTCATCGCCGCACCCTTCGAGAGGATTTTGGGGTTGAACATCACCAGAGGCATCGCAATACCCGGATTCAGCGGGGGGCCGCCCTCCTCCTCAACATCAAGCTCGGGAGGGATATCAATGACACACACCGATACCGTCCGGGCCACCTGCTGGGCGGCCAACCCGATGCCCTCGGCGGCATGCATGGCTTCCATCATGCCATCCACCAGATGCTTGGTCTCGGAAGTTACCCGAACAACCGGATTCGCCCTTGCCCGCAGGATGGGATCGCCAAAGGTGACGATCTCAAAGCTCATATCCGCTATCTTTCAGCCAGCTCGAAAGGTGGAGCTTGGTCTGCTCCAGCAACTCCTCATCGGCAATCGCGGTGGTGCGACCGGCATCATACTGGGTCATCATCCACTCATAGATTTTCAGGACGCCAGGATCATTTTTGCTGACCGGCTCCTTGGCCTTGCGAAAGTACTTCTTGATCCACAGGGCAATCCCGGCCTGCCCGCTCTTGTCGGTAACCGCCAGTTCAACCGGCCGGTTCAACAACTTTTCGGTATTGAAGACATTGTAAATTTCCTCATTCTTCAACAACCCGTCCGCATGGATGCCCGCACGCGTCACATTGAAGCTCTTTCCGATCAACGGCTGGTTGACGGGAATCTGCACCTTGAGCTCATGCTCAAAATACTCCGCAATCTCAGTAATAACCGTGGTATCCACATTGCAGTCGTTTCCGCGCAATTGCAGGTAGTTCACCACCAACCCTTCCAACGGCGGATTGCCGGTGCGTTCCCCAATCCCGAGCAAGGTTCCATTCGCGGCAGAACAGCCGTACAACCAGGCGGCAACCGCATTAGCGGTGACCATATACAGGTCATTGTGACCATGCCACTCCAGCCATTCGCTCGGGAATCCTGCATAATACTGGAGCCCATAGATCAAGCCAGCCACCGAGCGCGGCATCGCCACACCGGGGTACGGCACGCCCAGACCCATGGTATCACAAATGCGAATCTTGATGACCTTCTTGGTTTCCTCTGACAGCTTCATCAGTTCATGGGCAAACGGCACCACAAACCCGTAGTAATCGGCCCGAGTCACATCTTCAAAATGACAGCGCGGAGTAATGCCGACATCGATGGCTTCGCGCACGATCTTCAGATACTCCCGCAGCGCCTGCCGACGGGTCATCTTCAGCTTGAGATAGATGTGATAATCCGAACAGGAGGTCAGGATGCCGGTTTCCTTGAGCCCCATCTTCTTGGCCAACTCAAGGTCTTTTTTCCGTGCCCGAACCCAGCCCGTTACTTCCGGATACTTGTAACCTAGCGACTGGATTTCCTCAACCGCCTGCCGGTCTTTCTTGGTATAAAGGAAAAACTCGCACTGACGGATCAATCCCTTGGGCCCGCCCAACCGGTGCATCAACTTGTAGATATCCAAAACCTGCTTGACGGTATAGGGCGGCATCGCCTGCTGGCCATCGCGGAATGTGGTATCCGTCACCCAGATATCCTTCGGCATCCGCATGGGCACCAGACGATGATTGAACCCGAGCCGGGGGACCTCGTCATAGGGAAACGTGTGACGAAACAACTCAGGCTCTTTCGGATTCTCCAGATGCACCGTATAGGAGTCCGAATCAAATGTGTTGTATCCTGGATTATACTTCAACTGGAACATATCCCCACCTCATCCATCGTTACCGATATTACACCGCCATCAACCGAATTGCGGCGGGATGCTAGAGGAAATGCAGGCAAATATCAACAACGATAAAATCAAAATAACCGTCAATCCGGCCAGCATTCGGGCTCACTCCCGAATAGCCCCCCCCACTCATGAACCGCCAGGGTCAGGGCCAGGGCACGATGAGACAGGCCATTCTTGATCGCGGAGGGAATCTCGGCAAAGGTCAGGGCCTGACCGCAGGGAACGAAAAGAGGATCATACCCGAAGCCGCCTTCCCCTCTGGGTTGATCCCGCAAGGTGCCTTCACAGGCTCCTGACACCGTCCTGGCTGTCCCTCTGGGATCGGCCAGGGCGATGGCGCATCGAAATCGTGCCCGCCGGTCAACCACGCCCGTCATCTTCAGCAAAAGCTTGTCATTGTTGGCCGCATCATTCGAGGGCTCGCCCGCATAGCGCGCGGACCATACTCCAGGCTCACCGCCCAGAGCTTCCACTTCAAGCCCCGAATCATCCGCCAGTGTCCAGAGCCCGCTGAACCGGGCCAACGTAACGGCCTTCTTGATGGCATTGGCCTCAAAGGTCACGCCATCTTCCACGACGGGCGGTACTTCACCCAACTCCCGCAAACTGATCACAACAAGGCGGGTTGATTTCAGAATCGCGGAAATCTCCATGAATTTATGGCGATTGCCGGTGGCGATGAGAAGTTTCATGGGAATGATTCAAGGGATATGCTCGGGGGGGGACTTGAACCCCCACGACCTTGCGGTCACCAGCCCCTCAAACTGGTGTGTCTGCCATTTCACCACCCGAGCAAAAAACGGTGGAAATCTAACGGCTGCGCTTTCAGATGGCAAGCACATTACTTCTGAACCCGGATTATTTAATACGAAACGCCGTCCCGCCCGCCGGTTTCTCGAAATCGCGGAAACGCACCTGTCTCCCGTCAAAAACAACAATGATCCGGTCACTCGCCAACCGCTCAATCGCGGCGGCATCCTTGTCGAAATCCCATTCCCATGTCGCCCGCCGGTTATCGCTCATCGTTGAAGAACTGTTCCGGATTTCCCCGGGAAGGTCAATGCGAACCACAACGCGCAGTCCGTTCATATATGGAGTCAAATTGGCTGAGGCTCCCGGACTGGTCTGGGCAGAAAGATTCGGGCTCACCCCGACAGGGGGCAGCGAAACAAACAGCTTGCAGGTATCATCCTCCGCCCTCGCCAACACTACACCGCATTCCTTAAAAATGGATTGTTTTACCAAGCCATCAAACCGGCTGAATTTAAGATTGAAATCAACATATCTCCACCCTCCCTGCTCCCGGGTTCGAAGGCTTTCCAGATTCACCCCATCTGCCGTCATCTGCCGGAACCGACTATTCAAAACAGCTTCATCAAAGATCATCGGAATATCCAAGGCGGGAAGCGGCATATTGGTGGATTGTCCTCCTGCAAAATCAAGGGATCTTGTCCATTGGCGGGTTAATTCCATCTGCTTGATGAGAAAAGTCGGCATCCCGTAAATCGTCCTCAGGGATCCACTCCCATCCCGGTTCAGACTCAAGCTGGCATCGATTTTAATGCATCCCGTTGCCCCGGCAAGCACCCCCATCAGCACAAGACAAAAGAAAATTCCCCGCAAGGGAAAGGCGGCTTTCATGGACTTACCCTCCGGGACGTCACATTGGTGGCAGGAAACCTGAAGATTGTTTCACCCGGCATGGCCATCCCCTGCTCACGGGCAACACGCTCAACAAAGGCAGGGTCGGAGCGGAACCGCTTTTGATTCTGTTGAAGCTGGCGATCACGGGACTCCATCAGGGCATTCCCCTGTTCGAGCCCATCCTTCCGCTTCTGAAGAGTCTGGTAATTGTGGGTTTTGGGAAGAAATACGCATATCACGGCCACCACGCAGGAGGCGATGACAACCAGCCAGGCGAAACGGTAGATCAAAACCCACAAGTTCATGATCGTCTGATATATACCGTCATCGGCAGACGCACCAGCGCCCGCCGATGACGGCTTGCTATTTAAACCCAAACGCCGTTCAGATCACGCCGCCATACACCGCGTGCTTGCCCAGCATTTCCTCAATACGAAGAAGCTGGTTATATTTGCACACGCGATCGGTACGGCACAACGAACCGGTCTTGATCTGGCCCGCATTCGTCGCCACCGCGATATCCGCAATGGTGGCATCCTCGGTTTCGCCCGAACGATGACTGACCACCGCCGTGTAACCCGCCTGGATCGCCATCCGGATCGCATCCAGCGTCTCGGTCAGCGTGCCAATCTGGTTCACCTTGATCAGAATCGAGTTGGCAATCCCCAGGTCAATGCCCTTCTTCAGGAACTTGGTGTTCGTAACGAACAGATCATCGCCGACCAACTGAACCTTGCCGCCCAGTTTCTCGGTAAGCTTCTTCCAGCCGTCCCAGTCATTCTCGGACATGCCGTCCTCGATGCTGATGATCGGGTACTTGGCGCACAGCTGGCTGTAGAACTCAACCATCTGGTCGGCCGTCTTCACAGAGCCGTCGCTCTTCTTGAAGATGTAGCGCTTCTTGGCGGCATCATAGAATTCGCTCGCCGCGACATCGAGGGCCAAGAAAATATCTTTCCCGGGCTTGTAGCCGGCCTTCTTGATGGCCTCGATGATCACATCCAATGCCTGGATATTACTCGCCAGTTTCGGAGCGAACCCCCCTTCGTCGCCCACCGAGGTGCTGAGCTTCATACCCTTGAGCACACCCTTCAACGCGTGGAACACTTCCGTACCCATGCGCAGGCCTTCGGCAAAGGACTTGGCACCCTTGGGCATGATCATGAATTCCTGGATATCGATCGGGGCATCGGAATGGGCGCCACCGTTCATGATGTTCATCATGGGAACCGGGGTCACCGTGGCATTCGTTCCCCCGATATAACGGAACAGGGGCAGTCCGCAGTATTCCGCCGCCGCCTTGGCTGTGGCCAGGGAGACTGCCAGAATGGCGTTGGCACCCAACTTGCCCTTCGTCTCGGTTCCGTCCAGGTCAATCATCAGCCTGTCGACGCCCACCTGGTCACGGCAATCCCAGCCGATCAGCTTCGGGGCAATCTTGGCATTCACATTCGCAACAGCCTTGCGCACGCCCTTGCCAAGGTAGCGGGACTTGTCGCCATCACGCAGTTCCACGGCCTCATGCTCGCCGGTGGAGGCGCCGGACGGAACAGCGGCGCGGCCAAGAATGCCGCTCTCGAGGGTCACGTCCACTTCCACGGTCGGGTTGCCGCGGGAATCCAGAATCTCACGAGCCACAATACTTTCAATCAATGACATAACTACTATTCTCCTTGGGTTACTGTTCCGCCGCCATTCTGGCTGCGGTGAAAAACAGGCACTAAAGTACGGGAACCCCACGCGGCTTTCAAGCAGAGACTGCACCCATAACCAGGGAGAACCAAAGCCAGTGAAAAGCCAACCCGTCTGGCCAATGGCACATCAATGCCGCGTGGCAAGCAAACGGACAACGATCTTGCCGGAGGACATCGGATTTTTCAGCTTCACACCAATCCGCGTGAAGGGCGGACAATCCTCGTCGATGGTTTCGCTGGTTATCTCAACCTCACCCGGCGCACTGATCTCGGCCATAACCCGCTCCCCGTTCGCCGTCAATTCAATCCTGTCGGGCGCAACCTGTTTCCACCCGGCACGCGTGGTCAACGCCACTTCAAAGGCGGCGGGGCGGTCGAAAGCGAACTCGTCGCAGATGCTCAAACTCCCCCCTCGGCGGTCAAACACAAATGTCCGCACCAGTTTCTTCAATTCAGGCACATCATAGGCCGCCGCAATGTCCATGGTTACATCGTCAACGGATTCATTAAACTTGGCCGCCAGGATCTTGGCGCGCGCCGCACTACCCGGAACCTGCGCGCGTCCAGCCACAACGGGGACATCATGCCCGAGCGAGCTGAACAACTTAAAGGCCGTATAACGTTCCTTGGTGAAGGTCCGGCTGTTGTAGACCAGTGGCCCGCCGGGATCGGCCACCAGGGCCTGATCACCAACCACAAATGTAAAACTGCCGACATCATTATGATTGTGAGGTTCACCGTTATGGCCACCCTTCAGCACGACCCCCATCGGGAGCCCGGCATCAGGCTCTGTACGGCAGACAAAGATCCCCGCCTGATCAAAGAAAAAACGCGGGCGCTTCCCCGCCCCGGCCTGTGAATACCCCGCCGGCTTGACCGCCGTGAGTGAATTCGGAAATAGCTCCATCGGATCAAAAATGAGATCAAGCGACGCGAGGGGATTCCAATTCGCCTCACGATCCGTCAGCCCGAGACGGAGAGATCGGCTGAGATACCACAGGATCTCCGCGCTTGGTTTGGTCCCCCACCGGCAGTCGGCAATCGCGGGATAGACGCCCTTGACGATTTCCATATTGCCGCCAAAGAGCGCCGCGTTGCGTATTCCCGGATCGTCAAACAGATCCGCCTTGCCGCCACTCGCCTGCCAGAGCATCTCGCGCAGCAAAAGGTAATTTGACATGCCATAGTTCCAATAGCCCATGCCTTCTCCGCAATAGCCGTCCGGGGTGAATCCCTTCAAATAATAGCGACCGTAGTGCTCTCCGGCGGCCGCGAACAGGGCGCGGTCATGGCGGTCGGGCAACACCGCCAGGGCTGCCCCCACGCTCCCCGCCAAACAAACCGGATTCCAATTCATCTCCGCATGAAGCCACCAATGATCCCGTCCCGTACGAAACGATTTTCGTAACGGCGAGAAAATGCGTTGTTCCAGAGCTACCAGCACCTTGGAACGCGTCGCGGGGCTGACTTTGTCGCCCAGCAACCAGAGAATCTGCGCCAGTTCGTGGGCAAAGGCGGCTGACGCCAGATCCACCGAATAACTGGTGCCTTCGAACGACAAGAGCGAGCGGTCGTGCGCCGGAAGGGTCCAGGTGGGCTCCTTGACGTACTCCAGAAGCATCGCCTCGATATCCGGCATAAACCGCCCCTGGTTCTCCACACACTCGGCCCAGACCAGTCCAGGGATCGGCTCACGTCGACGGCTGATCATCTTTTCACCACGCCCCCGATTTCCGGTTCGCGAGAAATCGAGATAAAGATCATCACTCCACGCCGGGGCTTGCCGGCCGATTTGCCGTGTTGCCGACTCGATGGTTCTCTTGACCACCTCATTCGTCGCCAGAATCGCCCATACCGAACGGTCGCTACAGGGAGACCCCAACCCGCGGGGCTGTTCCGGCAACATCGCCGCCCATTCCGCAATACGCGACGGCTCCAGCTCCACATAAAGCTTGTCCGTCTTGCCAGCATCCACTGACTGGCCGAGCATGGCAAAACACGCCAACGCCAAGGCCGTCACCCCATTCCAGTCCATGGTGATCTTCATGTTGCGTCCCCTTTTTCCCTTCGCTAAACATCCTTTTTGAACTGTTACGCAAGACGCATTATGCGTGTTGTTCAGCAGATTACTTTAACCGCTGACAGCGTGCCTATAGGCATCGAGAAGGACTTTTTCGGCCTCGTCGAGATCACAGCCGATGGCGATAATCCCCTCCTCATGGCCGGCCATGGCGGCGAGTTTGCGGCGAGGCAGATCTGTTTCACGGTAAAGCCGCAGAATTTCGTTCGCCATTCCCGGGGTTCCATACTCAACATCCCGGGCCGTGGTGGGAACCCGGTCCAAAAGCCGCTTCCAGAACTCCAGATGATGGACGTGTATGACAGCTCCGACGGCCGGGTCGGCCTGATAAAACATGGCGTGCGTCATGCATTCCGAGGATGGCACGGTCGCCTCCGTCACCGCCCGGAAATCCACTGAATTACGGGCTATATCGACCTTGATGATCTCCGTATAATGCTCCGGCCCCAGCACCGGCAACCCTCCCGTACGGGTCGCCGTGATCACAAACCCGCCGGGCGACCGGACGCTGATATTCCCATAGCCCACGCCCTTGAGCTCCCCTTCGGTATACATCCCGACCAGCTTAAGCCTGTACAAATGCTCACGCGAACGGTTCAACTCCGCCACACAGGCGGGGAGGAAATCAACCATCCCAACAAAGCGGGGATTAAATTTAAAATAACCTTCCTTGGGTGATGTACTCATAGTGCCGATCCTTTTCCCACCTCCAGCCCCCCCAGGTCAAGGCTTTCCCTCTGCTTCATTTTCATCAGGCAAAAGTCAGGGTCAGATCTAGAAACTAGAAATTGTGCAAAGCCCCTTTCATCAGATCAGAATATCACCGCTTCTAGATTGGTCGCACCGCCGAAGGGCAGCGGCGCGCCCCGGCGATTTCTAGTTTCTAGATCTGACACTGACTCCCCCGCTGCCAAGAGCAACATTTTGTCTTGTGGCAGCAGGATCCAAGGAGTAGGTGTTATCGTGTTTCCAGAATCATCATGAAACCAGCCGATCATAATCGCGGGGATCACGGGGCCTGAATGACGACTACCGAACAATTTGACCTCATCATGAAACTTGTCGGTGGCGCCCGAGTGCGTCCCGGACAGCACTTACGCGACGTGACGATTCCACTCTCGGTCATCCGGGATGTCGCGCGAACTTCCCTTGAAACGAACGCGTTCTTTCCGCCTGAGATGCGTCCCGGCGAACTCGGAGATGGCGCGGTGATCGAGCGGCGGGGCCCATACAGGTTCCTGGTCCACGAGCGGTTTGAGATCGGCCAAATGCGTTTTTCCGATCTCCGCTCACGCTCCTACTGGACCCTCGGCGGAGCGGTACGCCGGTATCTCAAGCACTACCAGACGGAGTTGAAGTCCCGGCAGCTTCACATCAACCACTGGAAGTAATCCCATGATGAGCGTGAGCGAGGGAAAGGGGTTTGGGCAACACGCCGTAGAAACTAGAAAACAGCACTTTCTCCAAAACCTCATGTCGCTTCCCGAATTCCGAATTTCCTTCATTTCTTAAATCAGTAATCTTGATTTCTGCGACTATTCAGTGACCAGATGCTTGCGACGGATGGATTGAATCACCTTGTCGAGCTCCTGAAGGAAAAGAGAGCGGTCACACGCTTTCATAGGGGGTGGCCCTCCCGTGATTGCCCCTGCGTCACGCAACTCCGCCATGAGATTCCGGGTCGCTACGGCATGGCCGATGTTATCGTCCCTGAACGATTTCCCGGTCGTCCCGATGACCTGCGCACCCGCTTTCAGACACCGGCTCGCCAAAGGGATGTCGGCGGTGATGACAATGTCATGGGGCTTCACATGTTCGACAATCCAATCATCGGCCTCGTCAAAGCCATCGCCGACCACTTTGAGTTGTAGCCATCGCTCTGGGGGAATGCGCATCCAGGAATTGGCCACCAAGGTAACCTCAAGGTGATACCGGCTTGCGACGCGATACACCTCCTGTTTTACGGGGCACGCATCAGCATCAACAAAAATGTGCAGCATCAATACCCTCTTTGTGGACGCCAGAAACAGGCTCCTTGTCGATTACAGCACGGCCATCGTGCCGGAATCCGCGCCGTCAGCGGCGACCTCTGCGGCCCTTGCCCGGTTTTTTCACAACAGGCTTGGCGGGGGCCGTTACGGCAGGCATTTCACAAACCGGCGCCTCCTCAGGGGATCCCATCCACCGGGTGGCCGGACACTCCGCAACCGTCG
>CAIZMS010000251.1 GCA_903934155.1 uncultured bacterium
GGACAGGGAAGTCGAGCACCGCTACGTGGCCGAGGCGCGATCTTCTTTTCGCCGAAATACGGATCTTCGATCTCGGGTTAACACCCTACTCACCCCGGGCGCATCAAATGGCAAGTATTCTTGACGGATATTCCGGGACGATATAAAGTATTATCAAATTTATTGTATGAGAAATATGAAAAGCGGCGATTCCAGCAGAAAACTCCCCGGAGATGTGGCTCAGATGTACGACTTTTCGGTGTTGCGCCAGTTGCGCAAACGGGAAGGGTTGACCATTGCCGATCTCTCAACCCGTTCCGGGGTTTCGCCCGCCGTGATCTCCAAACTCGAACGTAACCAGACCTCAGCCGAGTTGCCCACGCTCTTTTATCTCGGCCGTGCCTTTGGTATGAATGCCACGGATCTCCTGATGCTTGCCGAGTCCCGTACAACCCATCGTTCCAGGGAAACACAACATCAATCCGGGGCATTCACGTTCCGCGAGATCCGTTATGGCAATGTGCGGGCCCTCCTGGGTATCGCCAGGGCCGGAGGCAAAGTGTCCAATCCGGAAATTCATCAGGATGACCTGGAGGTGTGCTGGGTGCTGCGAGGGAGGATCAAGGTGACCCTCCCGCACGAACAGCCGGTTTTACGGGCCGGAGACGGTGTCCAGTTTGACGCCATCCTAGAACATTCGTACGAAGTGATCGAAGATTGCCAGATCCTCATTCTGCATCTCAAGAAAGGGAAGCGGTTTTAGCATGATCAAAATCAACAAGACCCTCACGGCAAACAGACTGAAGCGGAAACTGGTCAGGTTCTGGGAACTGTCCGGCGAGAAGATTCTGCGTATCGAACGGGATTATGATGAAAGCCAGGGTGCGCCTGTCTTCACCCGGCGGGGCCGCTACACCTCGCGTGGCTGGACGGAATGGACACAGGGCTTCCAATATGGCGCCTCGCTGATCCAGTTCGACGCCACCGGAGAGGAACGCTTTTTGGCTCTTGGACGGAAAAAAACGGTGGAGCGGATGGCGCCGCACCTGACCCATTTCGGGGTTCACGACCACGGCTTTAACAATGTCAGCACCTACGGGCATCTGCTGCGTCTCGCCCGGGACGGACGCTTCGAGGCCGCCCCCTGGGAGCAGTCGTACTACGAACTGGCCATGAAAGTCTCCGGCGCGGTGCAGGCGCGACGGTGGACCGCGCTGAAGGATGGCGGCTTCATCTATTCATTCAATGGACCCCACTCCCTGTTTGCCGACACGATCCGCTCACTGCGTGCCCTGGCGGTCAGTCATCAACTGGGTCATGCGCTCATGGGGGAGAATGATCACAAGACATCCCTGCTCGAGCGCTTGATCCAGCATGCCCGCACGACCGCGAGGACGGTGGTGTTCTACGGGGAGGGGCGCGATGCCTATGATGTCCGCGGCCGTGTGGCCCATGAGGGGATTTTCAACCTGAATGACGGGTGTTTCCGTTGTCCCAACTCCCAGCAGGGGTTTTCGCCGTTCACCACTTGGACGCGCGGACTGGCCTGGATCCTCCTCGGGTTTGCGGAGCAATTGGAATTTCTGGCCACCTTGTCCGATGCCGAGTTGAAGCCCCACGGTGGCCGGGCGGAAATTGAGGCGCTGTTCCTGAAGGCGGCCCGCGCCACGGCGGATTTCTATCTTGAGAACACCCCCACTGATGGAATTCCGTATTGGGACACCGGTGCGCCGGGACTGAGCCGACTCGGCAATTACCTCAACAAGCCGGCCGACCCCTTCAACGACCATGAGCCGGTCGATAGTTCCGCCGCCGCAATTGCAGCGCAGGGGCTGCTGCGGTTGGGCGAGTATTTGAAGAATTCCCGCTATCGGCAGGCGGGTTTGACGGTGCTCGACAGTCTGATGGGGGAGACGTATTTAAGCGCAGACCCCAAGCATCAGGGCCTCATCCTGCACTCGGTCTACCACCGGCCCAACGGGTGGGATGCCATCCCGCGCGGACAGAAGATTCCCTGCGGTGAGAGCTGCATGTGGGGTGATTACCATGCCCGCGAGGTGGCGCTTTATGTGCAGGGGCTTATTGATAACAAACCGTATTTGACTTTCTTTTGATCATATCCGGGAGATGCAATCATGATACTCGCAGACTTGAGCAAGATCGAAGGCCGCCGCTATCCGGCGGGGCGGCGGACGCAGAATGTGGTGGGCGGAGTTTCGCCCATCCAGGCGAAGAACTTTGCGGTGGGGTTTGTCACCCTGGATCCCAATGGCGGTCAGGTGCCCTGGCATAACCAGGAGCAAGAGGAAGTCTATTTCGTCCTCGAAGGAAAAGCCGAGATGTGCCTCGGTTCGGAGCGCCAGATTCTCACGTCCGGCATGGCCGGATACATCCCCTGCGGTGTTTTCCACCAGATCTCCAATCTGGGAACAACTCCCCTCAAGATGCTTTACTGCTATGGGCCTTCCGGCGATGTGGCCCATTGGAAACAGGAATTGGCGGGAACTCTGCCCAAGGCAGGAATTGAGGCGCCCCCGCTACCGGAGGGGGCTATCCGGCAGTGCACGGACAAGCCCAAGGAGTGACCCTGATTGATTGAACCCCTGACGATTGGAGTATGACCATGGCCATGAAGATTAAACCCCGTGAAGCATGCAAGTGGGACGCAGTGTCGCTCGGTGAGGTGATGCTGCGACTGGATCCGGGGGACGGGCGCATTCGCACGGCCCGTGAGTTCAAGGTGTGGGAAGGCGGCGGCGAATACAATGTGATCCGCGGCTTGCGCCGGTGCTTTGGCTTGAAGACAGCCGCCGTTACGGCTGTGACCGACAACGAGGTTGGTCGCCTTCTGGAAGATCTGATGCTGCAGGGTGGGGTGGATCTCTCCCATGTGAAATGGGTTCCTTACGACGGTATCGGCCATGCCGCCCGCGTGGGCTTGAACTTCACCGAGCGCGGATTCGGCCTGAGGGCGGCCGTTGGCTGTTCTGATCGCGGCCACTCCGCGGCATCACAACTCAAGCCGGGCGACATCGACTGGAAAAAGATCTTTCAGCAGGAGGGCGCCCGCTGGCTCCATTGCGGAGGTATTTTTGCCGCGCTGTCCGCCACGACCGCCGATTTGACCATCGAGGCCATGGAAGCGGCGCGGGCGGCGGGAACGGTTATTTCCTATGACCTCAACTTCCGGGCCTCACTCTGGAAGTCGCAGGGGGGCGTCCGGCGTGCGGTGGAGGTGAATCGCAAGATTGCCTCGCTCGTTGACGTGATGATTGGCAACGAGGAGGATTTTACCGCCGCGCTGGGTTTTGAAGTGCCGGGACTGGATGAGCACATCTCGAATATCGACCCCTCGAACTTCAAGAAAATGATTGTCAATGCCTCCGCGATGTACCCGAATTTCAAGGCCGTGGCGACGACCCTTCGGAATGC
Organism: uncultured bacterium; assembly: GCA_903934155.1. Classification (GTDB taxonomy): domain Bacteria; phylum Verrucomicrobiota; class Kiritimatiellia; order CAIKKV01; family CAITUY01; genus JAABPW01. Next base: position 3,412 of record CAIZMS010000251.1, read on the forward strand.
CAAAACGGCGACGGTCAATGATTGGGGCGCCATCCTCTACACGGACGGGCATTTTTACCAGTCGATCATGCGGGAGAATCTGGAAATCTTTGATCGTGTGGGCGGAGGCGACAGCTTTGCGTCGGGCCTGATTTACGGGTTCCTGTCGGGCAAGACACCGCAGGAGGCGGTTGAGTACGGGGCGGCGCATGGGGCGCTGGCCATGTCCACGCCCGGTGACACCAGCATGGTGTCGGTGAAAGAGGTCGAGGCGATTATCAAGGGCAAGGGCGCGCGGGTCATCCGCTAAAGGAGTCAATATGAGCGAAGTCAAGGTACACTCTGTCGGTATTATCATGAACGGCGTCACGGGACGCATGGGAACCAATCAGCACCTGTTACGTTCCATCAGCGCGATTATCAAGCAGGGTGGCGTGAAGATCAGCCATGCTGAAGTGATCATGCCGGATCCCATCCTTGTGGGACGCAATTCGCAAAAGCTCCAGGAACTGGTCAAGCGTTCTGGCGTGACCCGCTGGACCACCAACCTGGATGAGGCGATGGCGGACCCGCACAACACCATCTACTTCGATGCGCAGACGACCGACCGCCGCGTGGCGGCCGTGAAGCAGGCCATCAAGGCGGGCAAGCACATCTACTGCGAGAAACCCACGGCGGTGTCAACCGCGGAGGCCTATGAATTGTACGACCTCGCCAAAAAGGCAGGGGTAAAAAATGGTGTGGTGCAGGACAAGCTGTGGCTGCCGGGCCTGATGAAGTTGAAGGAGCTGATTCATCGGGGCTTTTTCGGGAAGATTCTCTCCGTGCGCGGGGAGTTCGGGTACTGGGTCTTCGAGGGCGACACGATCCCCTTGCAGCGCCCTTCCTGGAACTACCGCAAGGAGGATGGCGGGGGGATGATCGTGGATATGCTCTGTCACTGGCGGTATGTGCTCGACAACGTGTTCGGCGCCGTACAGGCGGTTTCCTGCCGCGGGGCGACGCATGTCGAGACGCGATATGATGAAGCCGGAAAGCCTTACCCCTGCACTGCGGATGATTCCGCCTATGCCACTTTTGAACTCGAGGGCGACATCCTGGCGCATTTCAACTCCTCGTGGTGCACCCGGGTTCGACGCGACGATCTACTCACCATCCAGGTCGATGGGACGCTGGGTTCGGCGGTGGGCGGCCTGCGTGACGTGGTGATCCAGCCCTATGGAGCCACCCCCCGTGCGGTCTGGAATCCGGATATTCCGCAACCCATCAACTTTTTTGACGGCTGGCAGAAACTGCCGGAGCAGCGGGAGTATGAAAATGCCTTCAAGGTGCAATGGGAAATGTTCCTGCGTCACGTCGTGAAAGACGAACCCTTCCGCTGGAGCCTCCTCGAAGGCGCCAAAGGGGTTCAGCTGGCCGAGAAGGGCATCGAGTCGTGGGAGAAGCGGTCATGGGTGACCATTCCGGAATTGAAAGCATGAACAAGGTCGCATTAGTAACGGGCGGAAGCCGTGGCATCGGGCTGGGGGTGGCGTTGGCACTGGCTAAAGAGGGCTTCGACCTGTGTATTTGCGGGGTCAGGCCGTCTGCGCCGGAAGCGGTGGCGGCGTTGACGGCCACCGGGCGGGATGTCCTGTATGTCAAAGCGGATGTCAGCCTCAAGGCCGACAGGGAAAACCTGGTGGCTGAAGTCAGGCGGCACTTCGGGCGGCTGAATGTGCTCGTGAACAATGCAGGAGTGGCCCCGGCGGAACGGCGCGACA
>CAIZMS010000252.1 GCA_903934155.1 uncultured bacterium
ATATGAATCAATGTCCGAGAACCGGTCGAAGACCATCCGTAGCTCAAGCGTAGCGCCGAGCGAAGGATGGTGGGCGTTACAGGACTTGAACCTGTGACCTCTTGCATGTGAGGCAGATCAGGCCGTTTTTCGCAACTCGTTGATATTGGAACAATTACATTATTTGCAATGGCTTGTGACGCATATCAGAATCCTTGAAATCATCGTTTTCCTGGTTTTGGCGTACAAAATGTGAAGAAGTTCTGCAAGGGATGGCCTCAGTATGCACCGGAGCGATATGAAATTGATTCTGCGCTGGTCCCTATGGTTACTGGTCACAAGAGGCCACCCTGGGCACGTTAAGCGTGGGAACCATGGCCGACGGTGCGCCTGTCTGTTTTACCTCAAGTCTATGCCTAATTCGTGTGAATAATGGGCTTTTGCCTTCGGCCTTTGACCAGCGTTCGATTTCCTGGATGTCCACGGCATGGGTCTCTGCCACGAATACGGCTTGCTCGAGACATTCGGTGTCGTTGCTATGATAGAACCATGACAACCGGTCCTTTACGCAATCGGTGGGCGAGATGATCCTGAGCACGCCTGTGTCAGTCCTGATCTCGTCAATTTGTTTCACGGGTTCATCGCCGACACCGAGAGGGCCGGGAGGGAACTCCACAAGGAAATCAGAGTCCGGATGCCGGAAGTAGCGATTCTCCTCATGGAATCCAAGGGATTCCATAGTGGCTCGGATGAGAGCACGTTTTGTAAACCCGGCATTCACAAAATCGAGATCCATGGAGACATATTTATCCCGGCTGTAGATGGAAACGCAAGAACCACCGGAAAGAACGACATTGATTTTTCGATTGCGGAATTCCTCGGAAACGAATCCGGCAAATTCCAGTCGTGTCATTTCTGAGACCGGCTTCATAGCGGTTTGCCCTTTCGACGGGGGCGTCGCCTAATGATGCGAAGACGATCCTGCTCGTCTGAGGGATAGTAGGTCAGGGCTTTTTCCAGAAGGAGCCTCAATTCCTTTATGAAAGCATATCGTTGACTTAGCTGGAAAAGTCTGGTTTTCCCAGCCTTGTGACTGATCAATACGCCGCCGTTTTCCAGTTTGTCGAGTTGTTTTTGGATTCCATACAGATCCGTGTCAAAATAATCGGCAATCTCACTTGCATAGCCTTGCTCACGCACCAACAGAAAGATCAAGGCTCTTTCTGCATTTGTTGATCCCAGTAACGGTTCAAGCATGTTTTCCTCCTCTGGTTTGAAGCACCACTACAGGTGGTCATACAACCAGCATAAGTGGTTATATAACCAATAACATTGGTAGTCTATTCTGGAATTCTCCCTATGTGCAAGAAAGAAAGTGCGCCAGAATGAAGGGCCGCCAGGAAAGCCTGAAGTGATCCGTCAGCGTTGAAAAACGCTATTTCAGGCATCTGAATCGATTCAGACCGCGAAAATGACGGTTGGGTGAGTTTGGCCTGAGGCCGGAAAGCGGCCTGCGATCTGGGATCCGGACGATGCCCACCGGATGAGGGCTTCAGGCATCGAGACGATCGAGGACGCCTGGATTCGCACCCTGTCCGAAAAGCACCGGTAACCGCTAAAGTTTCAATGACAGCTAAAAAGAGGCCTCGTACCGTCAGCTTGCGCTAAGACGATGCGGGGTTCGTTCCATTCTTGATTCTCCACTACCAGCGAACTATTCTCCCTGTACAGATGGATTCGGCGGCATGTGCTGGCTTGAGCCGTGTAATTATGTCACAGGGGTATAAATGGGAATACAATCATGAAAAAGAAAGCTACCTGCCCGGCCAGAATAGCTATCCCTGTGCGCGAGCCTGTCCCGCCTTCTACTCCGGCGCAAGTTGACGAGGTTACGCTCCTTGCCGATTTGCGCGGTCTTATTCAGTCCGCACGCCTGCGCGTTGCCACGGTAGCAAACGCCACGACGACGATGCTCTGCTGGCATGTTGGTTGCCGCCTCTTGAAGGACAATCTCCAGGATGGGCGTGCGGCTTACGGAAAGCAGATTCTTGCGACGGTGTCGCAAGTATTGACGACCGAGTTCGGGCAAGGATTCACTTACTCGGCTCTGACCCGAATGATCCGCTTTGCCGAATGCCTGCCTGACAAGGCAATTGTGTCGACGCTGGCGACACAATTAAGCTGGAGCCATTTTATGGTACTCCTCCCAATCAAGGATCCGCTCGCTCGTGATTTCTACGCCGAAATGTGCCGCATTGAGCGCTGGGATGTGCGCACACTTCGAAAAAAGATTGGTGGCATGTTGTAC
>CAIZMS010000253.1 GCA_903934155.1 uncultured bacterium
ATGTTCGGGGGGTTGGGGGGGGGGGGCGAGCAAAGCTCGCCATTCCTGATCAGTGCCACTACATCCACGTCGCGGGTAGTCCGCGGAATCAAGCCGGTGAGAATCAAGGCGGATCCGCCACAGATGACAACACCAATAGGATGGCTCTGGTTCTCCGCCAACCGGATAGCCAGCGATCTCAAAGCCAGCTCAAGCGTGCTTCGGTCTAAATTCGTATATTTCATTTATATTATCCACTATGACTGCAATAAATGTATCATATTGATATTAGGCGTCAACTCTCTTTCTTTCAATCGCGATAAGCCCCTTTGCCTACTCGACTCGTGAAATCCTCTTGAAAGAAGATGTAGAGGGGGAGGAGCAGGGAAACATAACTTCTTCATCTCCTCCCCCTCTTTATATTCCTCCAAGAAACCGTGGCGTTTATTTTGGCCACGGTATTCCCGTGGGCGAAATAAACGCCACGGTTGTATTCTCTTCTTTGGGCTCCGTAGCCTTGGCGAAGGAGGCTCTGAGACTCCGTGATCTCAAGCCTGGTACTCCAGGCGGGTGGTGAATCTTAATTCCCCGCTTCAAGGAAGCCTGTCCTTGTGACGAAAAAAACACCCCCTTTGCGGGAATTTGCACCCTTGTCGAACTTCGGGGAGAGTGGGACAATAGAGCCAGATAAAGATGAGATTGTGCTTGTGGCACAAGCAGCCCGGTTCAGTACGGGAACCCAAGGTTGTCAGGGACGGGGGGCGGATTAATCAGGATGGGAGGACGAGTCATGAAAACATTCCACTGGCGTCCCATAGGACGCCGGTTGCTGGGTTGTTGATTGTTAGTTATTGGGAAATGCATGAATTTGAGCGCCATTTCACTCGAGGGCATTTTCGATTTCTCCATTCTTTAATTTCTCCGTTTTCCCTAACAACCAACAACCTGTAACTCAACAACCGTGGCGTCCCTATGGGACGCCAGTGAAGTAAAATCAAAGTTGTGGCCTCGAAATATCTAAGGGAGGGGGCTGTCTGGTGAACCGCAAGGCACTCATGGGTCGCAATCGCGCGACCGGCGCAACAATCAAGATCCCTGCCAAGCGCGTGGTGAAATTCCGCATCGCCAAAGCCTGCAAGGATGCGATCCTGGGCTGATTTGCGCGATGATCCGTTGGGATGGCGGAAACTGTCAGGGCTAAGTTTTTAGCTGATCCAGTCGGCGGAGTCCGAGTCCGAGCAGTGCGGCAAATCCAAGAACAGGAACTCTTCCCTGATCCAGGGCCTGTTCCAGCTCCTCTCGGGTGAGGTGAAGCAACTCCTGTTCTTCCAGATCGCCGCCGGTTTTTACGCCGTCCTCCCGTGCATCCAGGGCGAGGAATAAATGCGCTTTCCCCGCGCCACGGTTGCTGTCCACCACATATGAACCCAGCGGGTGCCATTCATCGGAGACAAACCCCGTCTCCTCCTGAAGCTCCCGTTTCGCGGCAGTCAAGGGATCCTCTCCAGGCTCCAGGTAGCCGCCCGGGGGGGCCAGGCTCGGCACGGGCACGGCATACTTGATCTGTCGGAAACATAAATATGTCCCACTGGTGGTGCGGGCAAGAATGTTGGCATATTCGGGTGTCTTGATCCAGGTCCAGTCATCTATCACCCGACCGTCGGGAAGTTCAACGGAATGCAATTCGACTTTCAGGAATAGGTTGGGGGCAAGGGCCGTTTTCCGTGAAAGTGTTTTCCAAGGCTTCATTTATCTATCCTGCCATAAGGATTTCTGGCATTCAAGGTATCGCGTCCGCAGGGTTCAGGGGGTGGAGTCACGACGTGCATAAAACGCATTCTGGTTTGTCATCAGGGCGACTTCTGCCGCGCTGTATCGGTCAGCCTTCAGAAATGCCTTCTTCTGTTGGACGGTGGCGTGTTGGACGTCGAACAACCACAGCCAGTCGCTGTATTCCGCGTGATGTTTCACGGCGGGGAAAACGCGCGCATCCCAAAGGCTCTGCTTAGCCACGACCGCCCCGGTACCCCAGGCGGAATCGGGATCGAGCCCAGCTGACTCGAGCCAGGCAAGCAGGGGAAGGCCGCAGAGGGTGCCGCCTTTCTCCACGCTGTCTTTGAAGGTGTCGGAGATGCCGTAGCACCGTATGAAGTGCACGCTGGCGCCTTGCCGGTCATAACCGGGCACAATCTCCAGGCAGGCATTGGCCGGCAGGGTTATCGGGGTGTTGATATCAGCCCCGACGACGACATTGAAGCCCGTCAAGTGCAGTGTCGAGGTGAGTGTGCAGCCTTCCACCCAGGAGTTGGGACCGGTGATTTTCGCCTTGCCCGACAGTCGGGTGTTCAGGGCGAGATGGGTCGTGACAGGGGCTTTTCCCGTGTCCTGTTGCAGGAGTTCGAGTCCGCTGGAGATCAGTTGCTTCGTGGTGCCGAAATGCATGAATCGGCAGGATGGGACCACCTGGAGGTGAAAGGGCATGGGCCGTAACGCCAGAAAAACGGGGCCCAAGACGGAGTCTTCCCAGGAGGATCCACTTTCACGCGCGCTACGGATGTAATGCGCAAGGGTGGCGTCTGACCCGAGCGCACAGCAGATTTCGCGATAGAGATCGAGTCCGCGCGACAGGATGAGTTCCTCGATGGCGGGGGCCCAGGTGAATCGTCCGTCGGATCCCCGGGCAATCTCAAAAGCCTTGAACAGGAGGAGTACGGCGGCGGCATCAAAACTCATGACGCCCATGTCCAGTGCCGATTGGCCGGCGGCGTTGATAGCGCCGGACTTCGCTTGAGTCTCGGGGCTTGGTTTTTGAAGATAGCATGTGACGCGGTCGCCATCCGGGACAAAGACCCCATGTTTGCTGGAGTGCTCAGGCGTATCAAGACAGGCGAGCGCCGTCAGGCCCTGCAGATTCATTCTTACGGAACTCGGGTCGAAATGAAGCAGCGCGTCCCCCGAGGCGACAAGAATCTGTCCGCTTCCCTGATGCGGGGCGGGCAGCGCAAGAAAGGAGGGGAGCAGACGGTCAAAGAGAGTGGGGGCGATCACCGGGGTGGATTTTCCGGGGACCGGGATGAAAATCTTACCGCAGGGGCCATACGCGGGCAGGCGGCGGGAGTCGCCGCCTGCATGAATGACCATGATGCGCAGACGGTTCAGGATGGCTTCAATGGTCTGAACCGGGGTTGACGTGGATGGGGAGAGTGGCGCCTGTTCCCGGTCCAGCACACGCATGATGCAGAGCAAGGTGCTGCCCCCGCTTCCGATCCGCTTCCCGCCTGGATCAGTCACCACCATCACGGTGCGGAATTGGGGTAATAAGCCAAGGGCCTGGCGATGGTCCAGTTGCTTTTCGTAGGCAGAGCCCTGAGCCTCATTGGAGGCGGTGACAATCAAGTAATCCCAAGGTATTGATGACGTCATGGCGGTAGTCCTATTTTGTGCGGCTATCTATGTATGACTGGACTTTACAGACATTCAGGGTTGGACTGAATGGAGATTCTTGACTGTTGCATGGATAATTTTGACCCCAGGTCAACTTCCGGAACGAAAAGCCATAAACTCGCGTGGCGAGATCCCGTACAATTTGCGGAAAAGCCGCGAGAAATGAAAAGGATCCTTGAAGTCCAGTTCCTGGGCGACTTGTTTAATGAGAACGCCCTCGCGATGCAGTCGGCGGATCGCCTCATCCATTTTCAGTCGCAGCAGGAATTGATAGGGCGTCAGGGTGTCATATCGCGAAAACAAACGGCAGAGATAGGCGACGTCCAGATGGCATTCGCCGGCAATCTGGTTTAGCGTACTGAGTTCCAGGAAGTGTTCCGCAATGTACTGCCGACAACGCTGGTAAGAGCCAAAGGCAAAGGAATGGGGGGAATCGGCCAGGGGATCCGCCGTTTGTGCAATTTTAAAAAGCAAATGTTCAAGAATGGCCTTGCAGGCGGGGAGATGGAATCGCGAGTGTTGCTGGGCGGTATCGATGAGGTCGTCGAACAGCACCATGACGTCCTTGGCGGCCGAGGTGGTGATCATGGCGCCGGGTGCCAGTCCCAATTCCTTGAGCAGACGGGCCGCCGCAAGGCCCGCAAAGTCCACGAAGTATTTGATCAGCGGGCGTTTGGCGTCAGTGACTATTTGATGACGGATACCCGGCCCATAGGTGAAGACCATTCCGGGATGGATGTCATGCTTGGACTTATTGAGGGTTAGCGATCCCTTGCCGCCGGAAATGAATTCGAGGGAATAATAGGGGAAGGTGGATCGTTTGATCCGGTATGCGGGTGTGCAGTGCTCAACTCCGCCACAGACCACGCTCAGCTGGCTTTTGGGTGATGGCTTGAGATCCAGGTAAAACCGCCGGGCGCTGGAGACTTGCTCTGAAAAGAAAATGGGATCACCTTTGTCCATGTCGGCACCTTAAGACGCCCCGCCAAATTCTTCAAGGTCAATAATAGGCAGGTATTGGACAAGATCAGCTATTCGCTCCGCGGGCGGAGCGGCGTACTATTTGAGTCAGAAAAACAATCTTGGAGAGTGCGCTTCTGGTGGAGTCGCTCTGAGGGCTATAACATCACCATAAACAAAAAGAAGGATGCGATGAAAAATCAAAAAACGAGCGGGGAACTTGTGCGGCCGGGTAAAGATGAGTTGATCGTGGTGGGAGGGGCAGGCGGGTTTATCGGAGGATCGCTGATCCGATATTTCTATAATAAAGGTTACCGGAATCTCCGGGCAATCGACAAAAAGCCTTTGCCCGCCTGGTATCAGACCACTCCGGGTGTGCAAAACCTGGTGCTTGACCTGAGCGAAGAGGCGAACTGCAAACGCGCCTGCGAAGGGGCGGTCGAGGTCTACAACCTGGCGGCAGACATGGGCGGCATGGGTTTTATCGAAAAGAACCGCATTGAGTGTCTGCGCAGCATCCTGATCAACACGCATATGGTTGAGCAGGCCTGGCGCGCCGGAGCGAGACGGTTCTTCTTCTCGTCCTCCGCCTGCGCCTACAACACCGACATCCAGAAGGATCCGAATGTCAAGGCCCTGAAGGAAAGCGATGCCTATCCGGCCATGGCCGAGCGCGGGTACGGCTGGGAGAAACTGATCTCGGAGATGTTCTGCCAGGAATACTGGCATGAGCGGGGCATGAAGACCTTTATCGCCCGCTTCCACAATGTGTATGGACCGGTGGGAACCTGGGATGGCGGCCGCGAAAAGGCTCCGGCGGCGATTGCCCGAAAGGTGATTGAGGCCAAGGACAAGAAGACAGGGTTCGTCAATATCTGGGGCGATGGCACCCAGACCCGCAGCTTCATGTACATTGACGATTGTGTGAAGGGGATCGATATGATCACCCATTGCGACGACCTGATTGCCACACCCATCAACCTGGGCTCGAGTGAACTCATCAGCATCAACAGGCTGGTGGATATCGCCGAGAAGGTGGGCGGAGTGAAGCTGAAGCGCAATTACCAGCTGGATGCGCCCAAGGGCGTGGCCGGGCGTAACAGCGACAACACCTTCATTAAGAAGGTGCTCAAGTGGGAACCCGGCACCCCGTTCAGCGTCGGGCTGGCCAAGACCTATACCTGGATCGAGAAGCAGTACATGGCCCGCAAGAAGGGGTCCCGCATCGTCGAGTAACATGCAAAATAAACTCCAGGCAATAACCGGTCGGATTCCTGGTCGGATGGCGTTGGCGGGCGGCTGGATTGACCAGCCGTTCGTCTCCAAGCTCAATCCCACTCCTCCCGGATCCATGGTGGTGGTCGGGATTGAGCCTGATTTCCCCTTCATGGACCGGTGCGGGATGGCCACCAGTACTCGCAAGGTGGCCCGAAAGCTGTGGGGCAATAAACGTCCCAAGGGTGACCCAGCGAGCCTCGTCCGCGCCCTGTATGACGAGGAAAATAAGAGAACGAGCACTCCGTCGGGGTCTCAGGACATGATCGGTCTGCTTTATCCCGGGGTGAATCGGTTGGACTACGAGGCCGCGCATGAAGGGGGGTATTACCCGGTTCACATCGAAAGTAATACCGATCCCAAGGTGGCACGCTGGCTGGAGTCGGTGATCAGCATGGTCCCCGTGATGCCGCGACCGGATGGTTACGCTCCGCTGGGTGTCAAGAATCTGGATCCCAAGTGGATCCGCCGACTTGGACAGAGCGGCAAGGATTGCTATGACGCCATTATCCAGCGGAATGCTGTGAAACTGGGCGCCTCCATGAATGAGTGCATGAAGTGCTGGGAGGCGATTCTGCCACGGACGGTGCGGCACCCTGCGATCAAGACCGATTTGATCGGCATCTTGAAGGCCTACCAGGCGGACAGCCATGGGGCCATGTATTCCGGTTGTGGCGGCGGATATCTCTATGTGGTTGCCGAGAAGCCTGTTCCGGGTGGGTTTCGAGTGCGGGTTCGAACCTTTTAGTTATTTCAGCATGGAGCATGCGCTACGATCTTCCTCGGCCCGACCATCTTTTTGCTTGTCTTGACAGATTGCCGGGACGCACTAAAATCACCCTCTTTTTTATAAGTATAAAAAGAGTTCATTCATGGGGAGTGCCACGACAATACGAGTCCGGGTCGACAGATCGCAAGACGCGGCTCCAGAAGTGACTCCGCCTGAGGTGTCAGCCCCCCCGGTGCTTCGGTTCCAGGATTCTTCGCACCCGGCGCCCCGTCCTCAGGAATCTCCGCCCCTTGGTCCTCAGTCCCGGGTAGTTGCGCCCCCGGCACCACGCCAACGGGTGTTATCGCGTCCGGGGCAACCTCTCAGGATTCCGACCTTGCGGAAGCCCATGTTGAAATCCATGCCAAAGCCCATGCTGAAGCCTATACCGGGCAAGAAGTTTATTCTGGGTGGGAAGCCGGCTTCGGGCGGAATCCCGGTGCTGAGGAAAGCCGACCAGGTTCCGGTTGCTCCCCCGAGTCGGTATCAGATCATCGACGTGATTCAGGAGGGGGGGATGGGGATCATTTCACGGGCATGGGATACCCTGTTGAAAATGGATGTGGCCATTAAAACGCTCAGACCCGAAATTGCACAAGATCATGAGGCGATGTCCCGGCTCAAAAGTGAAGCCGCACTGGCCATGAGACTCTCCCATGAGAATATTGTCCGGCTCTATACTATGGATGTGGAGAATGGTCAGGTGTTTCTGGTGATGGAATATGTCCGGGGTCATACCCTGGCTGTCATCAGTCGTCAGATGGGTCCGCTTTCTTTCCCTGCGGTGCTCGATATCGCCCATGCGTGTTGTGCCGCATTGACCTACGCCCATGCCAACGGGGTTCTCCATCGGGATATCAAGCCGGACAATGTCATGGTGAATGAATCGATGCAGCTGAAACTGCTGGACTTTGGTACCGCCTTAAAGCTGATTCCCGGTCAGAAATCGGGGCAGTATGTGGAAGGATCCCCGGGATACATGAGTCCGGAGGAATGGCAAGGGAGGCCCCTGGACTGCCGGACGGATGTATTCTCATTGGCCATCATGCTGTGTGAGCTTCTCACTGGAAAACGCGCTTTCGAGGGGATGACGAAGGAAGTCTCCCCGTCCTCCGGCGAGGCCGCAGGCATCGAAACGCTGCCGGTGCCGGTGGTCGATGTTCTTCGACGGGGGATGGCCCCGGAGATCAATGCCCGGCATCGTTCCGTGGCGGCTTTCTATGAGGCTTTTGAACAGGCGATGAAGCCGTTCCTGGGTGCCGCATAGCCTCCTCACCTCCTTATGGCCCAACGAAGTTTTGCAGAACTTGCACGAGGGTTTCCGAAGATTTCAGAGGGGCTTGGGCGGATTGGAGCAGCGGCGATAGCGCTGTAGATCCCGTCACACAGTCCGGCCTCGAAGGATTTCTTAACCCGCCGGTCTTCGCCTGAATGAAAGGTCAGGATGGCGACACGGCCACAGGAATTGAGGCAATCGGGAAGCACGCGAAGGAAATGATCGAGGGCAACCAATTCCTCGTTGACGGCAATGCGGAGGGCCTGAAAAAGACGGCGGATGGATTTGACGCGATCCGCTTCGGTCGCGGATTGAGGGAGGGCTTTGCGGACAGCGGTTCCCAACGATAGCGTGGTGTCGAAACGACATCCCGCCAGCGCGGTTCCCAGCGCTTTGGCATGTGGCTCGTCTGAATTATCCGCCAGCAAGCGCGTGAGCTTTTCAGGACTGATCCCCTGAATCAGATCCGAGGCTGATTGCCCGCGCTGCGGGTTCATCCGCATATCAAGAGGGCCCTCTCGTTTTACTGAAAACCCGCGCGCCGGGTCGTCGATCTGCATGGAGGAGACGCCCAGGTCTGCGAGGATCAGATCCGCGCCTCCGATGCCCTCGGTCAAGAGGATCTTCGGGAGGCCGGCGAAGTTGCTGCGGTGCGCGCAAAATGTTTCGGATCCAAATCCAGGGGAGCGCAGTCTGGATTCTGTTTTAGGAAGCTCAAGGGGGTCGACATCCAGGCCGATCAGCCGGCCGGCGGGCTGGATCAGAGGGAGGATAGCTCTGGCGTGGCCGCCGTAACCCAGTGTGCAATCCACGGCCGTTTCGCCTGATTTTGGATTCAAGGCCAGCAGGATTTCAGCGACCATGATCGGACGATGCGTGCCAGCGGGGGTTTTGCCTGCTGCAAGAAGTTTGTTAATCGTTTCGGGATGGTCGGCTGACTCAAGTTCTTTGTATTTATCAGCAAAACGACGCGGGTTTTTGCCGGGGTAGCGCGTCCGTCTGTGATGCGGCTGACTGCAGTGGGAAACGGGTTCAGCGGGCTCGGGGGGGAGGCTTTCTTGTCCGTCACTTCCTCTCATAACCGTCCTGGTTATAGAGGTCCTTTAAGCCGGCAATGAAGTTCCTGAGAAACTGATCCCCGCAGGGCTTGTAGTTCCGGTTGTCCTTCTGCCGGAACAGGGCGCTGAGTTCCGGACGTGTGATGTCGGGCTTTGATTTTTGCATGATAGCCAGAACATCGTCCTCCTTGAGTTCGAGGGCAATGCGGAGTTTTTTGAGGATATCGTTGTTGCTCAGGACGAACTGGGGAGTGACGGGGGCAGGCGGCGCAGTCTCGCGTTTTCCTCGGCGCTTGATAATAAGGCCGTCCAGGAAAGCCGAGAGCAGGGCATCGGAACATTCCATAAACCCTTCAGCATCCTCCTGCTTGAGCATATTCTGGATCACATTTCGATCGAGCGGGAAGTGGCTGAGTTGGAAGACTTCAACCATTTTATTGTCATTCAGGTTGAGATTGTAGCGAAGCCGTCTCAGCGTATCATTGTTGGTCAGCGGCATAGGGTTCCTTTTGGGGTCATGCCAGAGTAAAGAATGCGGAGGCATCCAGGAGGGCAAGTCCATTTTTTTGAAGAGCTTTGGCGGCCTGGTCGGGTTTGTCCACCCGGACGATCATGACGGCGTTGCTGCCCCGTTTGAGGGTGAAGGCGTACATGTATTCGATGTTGATGGCGTTGGGTTCCAGGATGGCCAGAATGCTTTCCATGCCCCCGGGATGATCCGGAATTTCGATGGCCAGCACCTCGCTGACATTCACCACACAGCCAGCCTGCTCCAACACGGCTTTGGCCTTTTCCCAGTCCCTGACAATAACCCGCAGAATGCCGAATTGTTCGGTATCGGCGAGGCAGAGGGTGAGGATGTTGATGCCCGCCGCCGCAAGCGCCTTGCAGGGATGGCCCAGGCGCCCGGGTTTGTTTTCCAGGAATATCGACAGTTGTTTCAGTGTCATAGCGTTGATCCTTCCATGCGTTTGTCAATGACCCGCTTTGCCTTGCCCTGACTCCGGGCGATAGTCTGGGGTTCCACGAGACGAACATTAGCCCGCAGCCCGACCACATGCTCGATAGCCTGCGACATCTTTTTCTGAAGCTGCTCCAAAGCGCTGACCCGATCCCGGAACATTTCTCCGGTGACCTCCACTTGAACCTCAATCTGATCCAAGCCCCCGCTGCGGCTGAGGACGATCTGGTAGTGCGGGAGTGATTTCTCAACCTTCAGCAAGGCCGCCTCGATCTGGGAGGGAAAGACATTCACGCCGCGGATGATGATCATGTCATCGCTTCGATGGCTGATCCGTTTGATCCTTCGGAGAGTTCTTCCGCAGGGGCACGGTTCGGTGATGATGGAGGTGATGTCGTGCGTCCGGTACCGGATCATGGGGATGGCCTGTTTGCTCAGTGTGGTCAGGACGAGCTCGCCCTCTTCGCCGTCCGGGAGAACCTGGTCGGTTTCGGGATTCACGATTTCCATCAGGAAGTGATCCTCAAAAACATGCAGCCCGGATTGCTGGCAGCATTCGGTTGCCACGCCGGGTCCGATGATTTCAGACAGGCCGTAGATATCATACGCCTTGATTCCGGCGCGATCCTGAATGTGGGATCGCATGGCGTCTGTCCACGGTTCCGCTCCGAAGACGCCGACCTTGAGCTTGAGGCCCTTGAATCCGGTTCCCGTGGCTTCGATGGCCTCGATCAGATGCAGGAAGTAGCTGGGAGTGGAGAAGATAGCGGTGACGCCAAAATCCTGCATGACCATGATTTGCCGTTCGGTATTGCCGCCCGAGATCGGGATGACGGTGGCGCCGAGTGCCTCTGCTCCGTAATGGGCTCCGAGCCCACCGGTGAAGAGGCCGTATCCGAAGGCATTCTGAATCACATCCATCTGATTGAGCCCGGCGGCGCAAAGCGTTCGCGTCATGACGCTGGTCCACACGGCCATGTCATCGCGGGTATACCCTACGACAATGGGTTTTCCAGTGGTGCCGCTGGAGGCGTGGAGCCGGACTATATCGCTCATGGGACGGGCGAAGAGGCCATAGGGATAGGTGTCGCGCAGGTCGGTTTTCTGCATGAACGGCAGGTGTGCGACATCGGCCAGTGTTTTGATGTGTTCCGGCTTTAGGCCGCGCTCTTTCATCCGGTCGCGGGTCAGGGGGACCTTGTCGTAGGAGTTCTGGACAGCGGTTTGGAGGCGGTACAATTGAACCCGGTGCAATTCATCCGGTGTCAGGAAGTCCGCATAACTATCGGGATGGATGGGAACTGTGTTCATGGGGTTTGCCTTATGGGGAAAGCCGCCGGCCTGCTTCAAATGCTTCCAGATTGACGGCATGGAGTTTTTCCGGAAAAACGGTGAGGATTACCTTCTGCCAGGCTTCAACAGGAATATTGAGATGACGGCTCAGGGCGCCCAGCATGGCGATGTTCAGGCTTTTTCGGTTGGGAAGGGGGACGGTGTCGAAGGACTGGGCATTGATGAGGTGTCCGCCCGGGCGCAAGGCGCCCCGGTGAATTTCAATTTCCTCAGGGGCGACGACGAGGAGGAAATCGGTTTCGGCTTCGGGAATCATGGGGCTGAGGATTTTTTTACCGAACCGGATATCACTGGCCACCGAGCCGCCGCGCTGGCTCATTCCGTGGACTTCGGCCTTCTTGACATCGTAGCCCGCTTGGAAAAGCACTTCGGCGAGAACCTGAGATCCTTTCAGGATGCCCATTCCGCCCAGTCCGGTGATGCGTATGTTAATGGTTTCTTTTGTATTCATGAGTGGGTAGGGACGGATTTTTCGTACGAGCGAATTCGGCCGGCCGCCAGAAGGCAGGGTTGCCGTGCGACAATCACGGTCAAGTCATTTGACTGAAGCGCTTTCATCACGGCGCTTTCCAATTCGGCCAATTGCCGGACCGGATCCAGAACCAGAACGGTCTTAACCCCCATGGCCTTGACCACTTCTTCAATCAGGATTCTCGTGGTCGGGGTATGATCCAGTTTCCGGCCTGTGGCGGGATGCTCCTGCTGTCCGGTCATCGCGGTGGTCAGGTTGTCCAGGACGATCAATACATGACCCGTGGGGGGCGGGTTGAAGACCATTTCCGCCACCCCGGTGAGGCCGCTGTGCATGAAGGTGCTGTCGCCAATGACGCTGACGACGCGTCGTGCTTCAGCTTCCGGCAGTACATGACGCAGACCGAGCCCGACGCCGATGCTGGCGCCCATGCAGATTTGGGAGTCCATGGCCGACAGAGGGGGCAGGGCGGCGAGGGTGTAGCAGCCGATGTCACCCGCCACGATGCAATCATGCTTTTTAAGCATCTCGAAGACATAGCCATGCGGGCAGGCATTACAGAGGCGCGGGGGCCTTCCCCGGGCTGGGACCGGCTCTGGTGTCAGGTCACCCTTCAGGATCCGACGCACCCGCTCCACATTCAGTTCGCCCATGCGGTACGGCTCTGGATTCCAGGGGACATCGCCGCCTTCCGCCCGGATTTGCTCGACCAGGAAAGGATCATTCTCTTCAATGACAAAGCGTTGGGTCTTGTTTTTCAGGAAGCCGAGAATCAATTTGAAGGGCAGGGGGTAGGTCATTCCCAGTTTCAGGAGAGAGGCTTCCGGGCAGGCTTCGCGGGCATGCTGACTGGCCACTCCGCATGAGACGATTCCCATGGAGGACGTTCCCTGATGTATTTGATTCGGCCCTTCCGTCTCGCACCACTCCTGAATTTCCCTCAGTTTTGCGCGCAGTTCGCGGTGTTTGATCCGGGCATGACCGGGGATCATGACGCGGCCGGGAATGTCGCGCACAAAATGCGGCGAGAGCGGGGCTTCAATTTTGTCGGACGGCTGAACAATCGCCGTGGTGTGTGACACCCGTGTGGTCATCCGCAGAATGACCGGAATTTTCCAGCGGGCGGAAAGGGTGAAGGCCAACCGGGTAAAGTCGTAGGATTCCTGGGAGTCGCCGGGTTCAATCACCGGCACTCCTGCGGCCATGCCGTATCGCCGGGTGTCCTGTTCGTCCTGGCTTGACGCCAGGCCGGGATCATCGGCGACCACGAAGACCAGGGCGCCCTGGATCCCGCTGTAGGCGCATGTGAACAGGACATCGGCGGCGACATTCAGCCCCACATGTTTCATGGTGACCATGGCGCGGGAGCCGGCGAAAGCCACTCCAAGGGCGACCTCGGCGGCAACCTTTTCATTAGGAGCCCATGCGGCCTCTCCTCCGAGGAGGGTGTAGTTTTCCAGGATTTCCGTGGACGGGGTTCCGGGATATCCCGTTCCCCGCGCACAGCCCGCATGAAGTGCCCCGAGGGCTACCGCCTCATTTCCGCTGAGTAGTCGTTTTTCTGTCATAGATGTTTTCGTGTTAGATATGAAATTGTTTCCGGATTGCATCGGTTAGGGCCTTGGGATCGGTACGGTTCAGCCGGTCGAGGACCCGTTCCCACCGGTAGGCAAAACTGCCGCGCTCGTCCCGTGCGCGTTGCTTGAAAAGCATATCGAATGATCGTTTTCGCCTCGTGTAATCCTGTTTAATATGGATGAATCGTTCCAGGAAGGCTGAAAGGTAAGCCTCCATCACCTCCCCGGGATAGGGGAAAAAGGAGAGCCGGTGCTGGATGGGCTCCGCATAGTTCGCCGCAAAGGAGGACAGGTCGGACTGATAATCCATGAAGGTTCCGGTATGATCGGAGACCACGATTTCCCGGGGTATGCCGAATTCGTCCTCCATGATGACCTCATCGCCATCATCGAATAGAACAGTATTTTTCAGATTCAGGCGGCCGACAATGATGTTGGCCGCAGCGGCTCGTCCCATTAACCGGGCAAACGCGAGGGAGTAAGTGATGTTCTGGAAACGGGAACGGGGGATTTTATCGGTGGCAATTCCCGGAAGATAATCCCGCTCGAAATAGGTGGACCAGATCTGCTGGCTGTCATACCGGAATCCGTGGTAGTGCTCGCTGATTTTCCGGGTTGTGATGCGGGAGGGAAGGTTCATGCCCAGCTGACGGCAGCCCAGTCGCCGGTCCAGGATATACTCGGTATAGTCCTCCGCTTCCATGATGGCGGGGAGGAGGTCCTTGCCCTCGTTCAGGTGTTCCCGAATTCCCCATTTCTGCATGCGAAGAATACGGACAACGGGGCGAGGGGAGCTGAGCTGCTTGATCTCCGCCACGTACACATCACGTCGGCCGGCGGTGGAGGGGCGGCGCGACAGGGAGCCGATGACCCGGCCGACATTGACATAATCGACATCTCCGAATTCGCGGAGAAAATTAAAGATAAACCCGCGCGCCTTTTCATCGCACAGGGCTCTTAAGTCCGAATCCGGCGGTGAGCGATCCGCTTCATCGAAAAGGCTATCGAACATCAATTCTCCTTCCTCGATGCGGCCACCGGGGAGCCATTCGATCTGCATGAAGAATTCGGAACTCAGCCCGAGGATGGTTTCCTCGGGAAGGGCTTCGCCCCCCTGGCCGATCAGGCATGAAAACATCGGGTTGCGCCAATCGGGATTGTCAGGGTTGTCTTCCCGCATTTCCGGTCGCACAGCGTCACGGAAGGCCCCCTTGAGGTGTTCATAACAGGTGCGGATATCCGGCGGAGACTGATCCATAGGTTCGCAGGGTTTGAAACTGGAATGGCCAAACGTTTTGTCGACGGGAAAAAAGGCCACTTCGGGGTGGCCCATGCGGTTGTAGCGGCAGGAGAAATCCCGGATTTCGACAAGATGCGCCTGGAGTTCATGGTCCGGCAGGGCTCCGAGCTCACAAAACTGTTGGTAGGTCAGAAAGCGTGTGCCGATGTCGCGGCTGTAGTAGTAGATGGACCGGCCTCCGATTGGCAGCATCGCGGAGGCGATCATGCGCTTCATTTCGTCCGGACTTTGGGGGAGGAGTGCAATCCGCCAGTTTTCGCCTCGTTCCTTGATGGCATAGCGGACTTTTTCGTTCATGAGGTTGAGGAACTTGATTTTCTGCTTGGATACCAGTTCCTGAAGCAGGTCATCGGCCTCGAAGGCCAGAGCCATGTTTTCGGGATCGGGGCGGATCAGAATGCTCTCGGGATCCATGATCAGGTCGACCGATTGCTGCCATTCCAGCATTTCATCCTCTTCAGACAAAGGAGGTTGGCCGGCTAGTTTCCGGATGGCATTAAGATCGGCGACATAGGCGAAGCGTTGAGTGGCATGTATCCCGGGCAGGGTTACGATGGTCCGGCTCCGGGGGAAGATCGTGCCGATCCGTGAGATCAATCGTCCCTGCTGATCTTTCGCCAGCGGGTGTTCACCTAGAATTCGAATAGTCATTCCGGCCGATAGTACCAATCCATCCCCGTGTTGAACAATCTGCTTTTTCATGGTGACAGTTGGGTTGGATTGAATACGATGGGCGGCTATGAATTCGGTATACACCACAACGATTACCCGGGAAGCGCGAAAGCGCGGGATTCACATTGAGGTGATTGATCGCCGGACTCCGATTTTCGTGCTCAGGCATAAGGGAAAGTCAATCCGGTGTTACAACGCCCTGACGGATCGGGTCGGGGCAGTGACTTTTCAGATGACCCAAAACAAACGCCTGGCCAATGGATTCCTCAAGTCCTGCGGGTTTCCCGTTCCGGCCCAGCAGCTTTTTACGGACTCGGCGACGGCGGGGCGTTTTCTGAAACGATACCGCCGTATTGTTGTGAAGCCCTGCTCCCAATGGGGCGGGCGCGGAGTGTCGGTGGCGGTCAAGACGGTTGCGGAACTGGCCCATGCCGTGCGTTTTGCGAGGCAGTTTGAGGAGGAGATCATTCTTGAACAGTATGTTGAGGGAGTGGACTATCGCCTGATTTTTGTGGATTTCAAATTTGTGGCCGCCATTCGACGACGGGCCGCTCGGGTGGAGGGGAATGGTCGCGATTCAATCCGGAAACTGGTGCAGGCAAAGAACCGGCGGGAACGGCGCGTTGATCCGAGTCATGTCATTCCACTCGATGCCGAGACGGATCGCAACCTTAAGGTTTTGGGTCTCTCGCAGGATACGGTGCCTCCGGCGGGGCAGGGTGTTTGTGTACGATTGACAACCAACTACCATACCGGCGGTGATGTGGATGTGGTGACTCATTCGGTCAGTCGAAAACTTGTGGCGTTGGCCCGGCGTGCTGTGAAGGTCCTCGGTGTTCCCGTGATGGGTATTGATTTCTTGGTGGATGAGGCAACCGGTCGGCCGTGGTTGATCGAGTTGAGTCCCGATCTGGCCATTTCCCCGCCTGAAGGCGAAGAGGTGGCCCGGCATTTCATGGACTTTCTGTTTCCGGAGACAAAACGATGAAATCGTGTCATTTGGTTGGCATTGCCGGTGTAGGAATGAATGCCCTGGCCCAGGCTCTCAAAGGGGGAGGATGGGTGGTCAGCGGGTCGGACCGCTACGAGGATCAGGGTCAGGATCTTGAGGTGATCCGGAAACTGAAGGAGGGGGGAATCCGATTTTGCCCGCAGGACGGATCCGGGATATCCCCGGAAACGGGTGCGGTGGTAGTGAGCACCGCGATTGAGCAGGATAACACCGATGTTGTTGCGGCGCAACGGTTTGGGGTTCCGGTTCGGCACCGTGCCGAGATGCTGGCCGAACTGGTTCAGGGGAAGGAAACCGTGGCGATTGCGGGTACCTCCGGGAAGACGACGGTGACGGGCATGGTGGGCTGGCTTCTGGAGCAACTTGGAGCGGATCCTACGGTTGTCAACGGAGGGGCCCTGGTGAACTGGGCGGATGATCATCATGTGGGGAATGTTCGAACGGGCGGTTCGGGACTTTGTGTGATTGAGGTCGATGA
>CAIZMS010000254.1 GCA_903934155.1 uncultured bacterium
ACAAGTTTGAAAACAACAGAAGCGACACCCGTTCTCAAGGAACTTTACGATAAAACGCAGGCTCAGCTAAAAGCATTTCCAGATTTGAAAAAGGCGTATCAAGATGGCTTGGTTGCATGGTTTAAGGACACGGGTCGTGAAGATCGAATGACCTCAGATATGGCCTCCTACAATGGCGCAACAGTAGAGCCTAACAAGGGCTGGATAGAAGTTCCTAAGGCGGAAGTACTCAAGGGCTCCAGTAAAACAGGCGTTGTCTGGTATCGTAAGGAAATTAATTTCGCTACGAAACCGAAATCTGTTTCCTTGAGCACAGTATTTAGTGGAGGCTTGGAAAGTGTTTACCTAAATGGAAAGCTTGTTCACCAAGCCAAATTGGGAGATCTCACCGATATTAACCAAGCGCGGAAAACGAATCTAAATCTGACCGGTGCGGCTATTGAAGGTATTAACGTGTTAGCATTTCGTATGTACCAACCTATTGGCGCTGTGCGTATGTCCGACCCTCAATTGAACGTAAATGGAACGGCAAGGCCTTTTGAAGGTATATGGAAGAAAAAACCGGAGATGGAGTTGTTTGCCCCTTCCTCAGATAAAGTAGCAACATTACCAAAGCCGGTTGCTTATACCACAGGACCCCGAGGCGCAACGTTGTTGTTCAATGGTATGATTCATCCACTGCTTCCCTATGCAATGCGTGGTGCGATTTGGTATCAAGGAGAGGCCAACAGTGGTAGGGCGTACGATTACCGTGTTGCGTTTCCAGCTATGATTACCGACTGGCGTGAGCACTGGGGACGCGGAGAATTTCCGTTTTATTTTTGTCAACTCGCTAATTACATGCGTAAGTCAACTGAAGCTAATAAAGGCAGTAACTGGGCAGAACTTCGTGAAGCTCAATCCATGACCTTGAAGCTCGCGAATACGGGACAGGCTGTACTCATTGACATTGGTGAAGCGAATGACATTCATCCCAGAAATAAAAAAGACGTGGGTGAACGTCTTGCCCGAATCGCCTTGGCAAAGGACTACGGCAAGGCTGTTGTCTATTCCGGTCCTGTTTATTCGGGGGTAAAATTCGAAAATGGAAAGGCTATTGTTAGCTTCAAACATACAGAGGGCGGGCTCGTTGCAAAGCCAGTTCCTGACACGCAGATACTGGATTTCTCAAAGAATCTGGTTGCTCCCTTGGTCCGCAATAGCCCAACGAGTCAATTGGAAGGATTTGCTATTTGCGGTGAAGACAAAAACTGGGTTTGGGCTGATGCTAAAATTGAAGGCGAAACAGTGCTGGTCTGGTCAAGTACTGTCGCGACTCCAGTTGCTGTGCGCTATGGCTGGGCTTCTAATCCCACCTGTAATCTCTACAATGGCTCTGAATTACCCGCTTCACCCTTTCGAACTGATAATTATCCGGAAATTACACGGAGCTCAAAATAACGCGTACATCAGTAGTGTCCGGTTATAACTTGAACAGTTCCAAAAATGAACGGGGTGCGCGGATCAAGGTTTCGGTGAATGGGGAATCGGTGCCGGGATTGGAGAAAGTGGAAGGTTATGCCGTAAAATTAGAGGCGGCCAAACCCATTGATCTGGGTGTTGTCAAGCCCGACGGGAATGTCATCCGGGTACTGGTTCGGTGACTCTCACATCGCTATGGAACGGCAAAAATTAATCACGAAACCTTTTTGAGTGGAAAACGAAGGGCAGGAGAATGTCATGAAGATGAACATGTTGTTGTTAGGACTCGTGGTGATAGGGGGCAGTTGTCTTTCCAACGCCTCGACGCCGGAAGCCTACGTGGTCAAGACAGAGGGGATTGCCGTCCGCTTGGATGCCTCGGGTCATATTCTGAACTGTCTGGTTGCCGGGCAGGAGAAGGAATACCCGCTCTCGGGTCAAACGGAACTGGAGGGCTTTACGCCCGTGGGCCAGGTCACCGTCAAGCCGTCCGGGGATGGGGGCTATGCCTTCAGTCGTGTCATTGCCGATCAGCAGGGGCATCGGTGTGAGGTGACGGATACCTTCATGCCGGCTCGCGACAGCGTGCGCTGGACGGTGGAAATGATCAGCAACGATCCCGATTGGTGGAGCATGGCTATTGAAACCCGGTTGAACGTTCCCGTCACTGGGACGACGAGGTTCTGGACGGCCTGGTCGGATCCCGAATATCAGGACAGCGGATGGCGTGACGCGAGGGTGATGATGCCGTTTGCCAAGCGGAAATGGGGCTACTCGCTGGGGTACTCTGCGCCGACCAAGGGAAATTTCTTTGCCATTCCCCTTGCTACGATGGCGGAAACAGCCACGGACCGGGCGGTAAGCGTGGTGTTGTCGCCGGAAGACACCCTGCTGGATTTGTGGTTGACGACAACCACGAACGGCGCGGTTTCGTTTTCGCGTCAAAACCACCGCATGGGAAAAGGCAAGTCAGTCCGCTTCGCAATGGATATCACGGCTCATGAAGCGGATTGGCGGGGGGGCTTGCGGTGGATGGTGGCGCGGTATCCCCAGTTCTTCAATCCACCGAACCCGGCGGCCGATC
>CAIZMS010000255.1 GCA_903934155.1 uncultured bacterium
CGCGTGTGATTTTTTCTTGTGCCGGGGGGATGCCCCCCGGAGTGTCCACTGAAAATATTCAGGCATTTCTGAAGGCGTTATAATGAAGTTCCAGGGACGATAATGTGATACCTGAATGGAAGGTGGGCCCAGGCGGCAGTAACGACCATCGGATGCAAAGTCCGATGCTCATTTTTCGGGACATTTCGGGACATCCAAACGGTATGCTTTGCGGTCAAGACGGGGAGGGGTGTCGCCGGATCGGGGGGACTCTCCAAAATATTTTTCTGCACATTTTGGACAGAGGCCATGCGAAAGCTGAGCCTCGGAGTGTTCGGCCATATATTGCTCGAGTGAAATGCATTCGCCCTTTTCCATAATTCCTTTGCAACCCGCGCAGATTGAGATAAAGCCCTCCAGGAATTTAATCCGCTTGATGAATAAGTATGTAGACACCAAAGAGAATGACGCAATCAAAACCAGATAGGAACTTTCCAGGATCGCTTCTATCCAGTTAATCGGGGTGGCGGGTGCGCCAAATACATTGTGGGGAATATCAAGCGTTTCATCGGCTATAATCAGAAAGATCAATATCCCGTACCCTAATGCCTGAAGTTCCAGGGTGAGTTTCGTAATCATTTTCTTGGATAAAAGCGTTTTCACAGGGCTCCTCCAGTTCTATTACTCCGGAACCATCCTGTCTCCCCGGCGATACTTTAGGGAGGAAGATAAAGCCTGATTCTGCCATCAGGTAATCCCTGATGCCCCGCACGGCCTGATCCATCCGCTTTCAAGGATAAATAATTGAGAATTCGATCATCCGGCTATTGCGGCGCGGGTCACTGGGGCGCAAGGACTTGCGATCATTTCAAGATTGTTTAAAATAATATCAGGGGTTCAATCGTTTCTTTAATCCAAATACATCGCGCGGTAGGGAGAAGCCGGACTTCGGCGGTTCTTGACAGATGTCGATTGGTCTGGTCTTTTCACTTTTTTATTTTGAATGGGCGTGTAAAAAAGCTCCTTAAGCAGAAGGGCAAACTCGAATGAATCAACGATGGCAAGTGAAGGTTTGGATCTGTGTTGCCTTGATGGCGTTGTGTGGTCGTTCGGTGGTTCTGGCGCGGGAAGTGACCCTCCTGGATAAGGGGTGGAGGTTCATTCGTGAGGATGTGGCTGAAGCGGCCCAGCCTGCGTTTGATGATCAGAAATGGCTTCCCGTGACCATCCCGCACAACTATGGCTGGGAGCAGGCGGAAGGGGGCGGCGAGGACTGCAAGGATTACTATCGCGGCCCGGCTTGGTATCGGCTGAGTTTCAAGGCTCCTGTGGTCGTTTCGGGCCAGCGGGTCTTCCTCACTTTCGACGCCGTGAGTCTGGTCGCCGATGTGTATCTTAACGGAAAGCTTTTGGGGCAGCATCGTGGAGGATTCAGCGCCTTTTGTTTCGAGGCCACCGGGGCGATCAAGGCTGGTGAGGTTAATGTGCTGTCCGTGAGATCCGATAGTGGTAAGGCCGACGACGTGGCTCCTCATGGAGGGGATTTCAACATTTATGGAGGAATCTATCGCTCGGTGCGCCTGATGACCACGGGGCCGGTGTGTATTTCTCCGTTTGACCAAGGCTCAGCCGGTTTGGCCGTCTTGCAAAAAAATGTTTCCGCCGAAAGTGTCGATTTGGAGGCCAAGGTTCAGGTGGCGGGCGCCGGTCAGCCGGTTCAAGTGCGTCTGAGCGTACAGGATGCGGCGGGCAAGGTGGCGGGACGTAGTGTCAAGGATGTCAAGGACTCCGGTCAGCCGATTCAGGATGTTTCGTTCAGTCTTAAGTTGACGCAACCCAATCTCTGGCAAGGCGTTAAGAATCCCTATCTCTACACGGTGGTGGCGGAGGTGTTGGGGGCTGGTGGTCAGGTGCTGGATCGGGTGGATCAACCGCTCGGTGTGCGTTCCATACGAGTGGACTCGAAGCAGGGCCTTTTCCTGAACGGAAAAAAGTATCCGGTGCGCGGTGTCAACCGGCATCAGGAACGTTTTGGAAGGGGGTGGGCGACGACCCCTGCTGACCTCAAGGAAGATTTTGATCTCATTCGCGAAATGGGGGCGACGGCCGTGCGGCTGGCTCACTATCAACATGGGCATGAATTTTTGGATATGTGTGACCGTGCCGGGTTGCTGGTCTGGGCCGAAGTCGCTCTGGTCGGTCCGTGGGAAGGAACGCCTGAGTTTGAGGCCAATGTGAAGCTACAGCTGGTGGAGTTGATCCGGCAGCAGATCAACCACCCCTCGGTGTTTGCCTGGAGTCTTTACAATGAGGTTCGGGACTCCAATGGTTTTGCAGAAGCCCTGGCTCGCTTGAACGCGGTGGCCCATCAGGAAGATCCGACCCGCGGAACCATTGCCGCCACCTGTCACAAGGCGCCTCCGATTCATACGGTGACGGACTGGCTTGGGTGGAACCGTTATCCCCTGTGGTATGCCACAAACTCCCCCGCCATGATGCTGGATGAAAAGCAGGGCACATC